>SKOM01000029.1 GCA_007120095.1 Candidatus Competibacteraceae bacterium
GCATCTCTTTTCTGGCTCCGTCTTGATCACTTTTCACTGGAATCGCCCCGTCAAGACTTAAATCAATATCCAGTTCAGGGCGGTTCACCAACAGACCGCGGATGCCACTGCGGTCGATTTGCACATATTCACCCTGGTAGACCACATAGGGTAAGGGCAGGATATAGGTGCGCTGACGATCAGAACCGCGATAGTCTGGAAATGTGGCCGTGGCTATGCCAAAGCCAAGTTCAAATTGGCTGTGCTCCGCAGCCATCAACGGTGTGTGAGTGGCGAGTGAACACCATAGCAGCAGTACAAACCCCAAAATGCGAGGCAACCCATTAGCCATCATAGGGGCTGTCACAAGAAACGTCCGGCAAACTGTAACCGTGGTTGCCAATAAGAAGTATCCAGCGGCTCGATGCGCACTTGACTGCCTGTGCTGGGGGCGTGTACGAAGCGCCCGTCGCCGATATAAATGCCCACATGATTGATCGGCCCCCTGCGGGTCGCGAAAAACACCACATCGCCAGGCTTAATCTGCGAGCGGCTGATCCGCTGTGCCGATTGGGCTTGTTGGGCGCTGGTGCGGGGGACATGGAGTCCGACGAGACGATAAACCCTTTGCACCAGTGCTGAACAATCGAGACCGTTGGCATCGTTGCCGCCGTACACATAGGGAATATCCAAATGCCCCAGAGCGGCCAGCACGATCTCGGAGCGTTCATCGGTCAACTGTGGAGCCGGAGATGATGCGGTGTTGCGCGGGTTACTGCTACAACCGGCCACAACCAGCAGCGCAAGGGGAATCATCCAAAACGCCAGTAGTCGCCAATGGGCGTTCACACTGATGGCCAATTGATGTTTCATCAGCAGATCTTAATATGAGCTTATATGGTGCAGAATATGGTTGTTCTTTTATCCCAACTCATTCGGCGTGTCAAGGTATTCCCGACGATGCCATGAGCATGATGGACAGCCGATAATTGAAAATCGGTGGTATCGTCCCCATTGAACGGGCATTGCCTGTATTTTTAATTGGCCATGGACTATAGAGGTTGCCTGCCGATGAATTACCGTTTCGATTATCCTGAAGAATCTCAGTCAAAAGAGTCGACAGAGTCATCCAGTGAATCGACCGAGCAGTATCTCCAACACAGCCGCTTGCCCGAGGATGTGCTGATTCTGATTCCCGTGCGCAATGTGGTGTTGTTTCCTCATGTGGTTTTGCCTATCGCTATTGGGCGTGAATCATCGGTTGCCGCCGCACTGGAAGCACTGAAAAGCGGGCGCAAGGTGGGTCTGTTGCTCCAGCGCGATCCTGGCGAAAATAATCCCCAAGCAAAGGATTTATACACCGTCGGCACGGCGGCTACCATCGTGCGGCATGTCCAAACGCAAGATCGTACCCACCACATTGTTTGCCAGGGCGAAAATCGATTTCGAGTCCTCGATTACTTGCCGGGTTTTCCGTTCCTGGTCGCTCGGGTCGAGCACATCGATCCTGATCATACCAGCGATACTGAAATCGAGGCGCGCATGACGTATCTGCAGCAGCGTGCCGTCGAAGCTGTGGAACTGTTGCCGCAAGCGCCTGCTGAGCTAGGTAATGCCATCATGAGCATCACTTCGGCACCGGCATTAGCGGATATCGTCGCCAGTTTCCTCGATCTTGAATTAGAAGATAAGCAGCAGCTTCTGGAAGTTTTTAGTGTACGCGAGCGCTTAGAACAGGTCATCGTGCATTTGAATCATCGGATTGAAGTGCTGAAGCTTACCCGCGAGATCGACCAGCAGACCAAGCAGAAAATTGACGAGCGCCAGCGTGAGTATGTGCTGCGTGAACAGCTCAGCACCATCCGCAAGGAGTTGGGTGAGGACGATGACAAAGACGATATTGAAGAGCTAGAGCAGGCTATTGTCGACGCACGGATGCCCGAAGAGGTTGAAAAAGAGGCCCGTAAAGAACTCAAGCGCCTGGCGCGTATGTCCGAAGCCTCGGGCGAGCATTCCATGATTCGCACTTATCTGGACTGGTTGACCTCGTTGCCTTGGGCCAAACTGGACGTGGAAGACATCGATATTGCTCGTGCCCGACAGATTCTTAACGAGGATCATTACGGTCTCGATAAGATCAAAAAACGCATTCTTGAATATTTAGCCGTCCGTAAACTCAACCCCGAAGGCCGCAGCCCGATTCTGTGTTTTGTCGGTCCACCAGGGGTTGGAAAAACCTCATTAGGGCGCAGTATTGCTCGCTCGCTGGGTTTGGAATTTGTGCGGGCCTCATTGGGTGGCGTTCACGACGAGGCGGAAATTCGGGGTCATCGGCGTACTTATATTGGGGCGCTGCCGGGTACGGTGATGCAGTCCATCCGTAAAGCGGGCACCCGCAATCCGCTTTTCATGCTCGATGAGATGGATAAATTAGGTATGGGCGGTTTTCATGGTGACCCCAGCTCTGCCCTGTTAGAAGTACTTGATCCTGAACAAAATAATAGCTTCCGCGATAATTATCTGGGTGTGCCGTTTGATTTAAGCCGGGTGCTGTTTATCGGTACCGCCAATGTGCTTGATAGTATTCCCGGTCCTTTGCGTGATCGTATGGAAGTCATTGAACTGCCAGGCTACACCGAGGAAGAAAAAGTTGAAATTGGCCGCCGCTATCTGATCCGTCGCCAGTTGGAAGCCAATGGCCTCAACGCAGACCAGGCCAGTATCTCCGATGCCGCGCTGCATACCCTGGTGCGTGATTATACCCGCGAGGCTGGGGTGCGGAATTTAGAACGTGAAATCGGCGCGACGCTGCGCCATTGCACCATGCTGATTTCTGAGCATGCCGCTGAGCGGGTCAAGGTGGACAGTGGCGATTTGCACGATATCCTGGGGCCGCGCAAATTCGAATCTGAAGTGGCTTTACGTACCAGCTTGCCAGGTGTAGCCACCGGCCTGGCGTGGACACCAGTGGGTGGGGATATTCTATTCATTGAGACCACCCGTACCCCCGGCACGGGTAAACTGATTCTTACCGGCCAGCTGGGTGATGTGATGAAAGAGTCGGCGCAAGCGGCCTTGACCCTGATTAAAGCCCGCGCTGAGAAGCTCGAAATCAATGTCGGTATGTTCGAAGCCAGCGATATTCATTTGCACGTCCCCGCCGGAGCTATCCCCAAAGACGGCCCCAGTGCCGGTGTGGCCATGTTTGTGTCACTGGTTTCATTGCTTACCGAACGCACGGTGCGCAGTGATGTGGCCATGACCGGTGAAATCAGTCTGCGCGGTCTGGTATTGCCTGTCGGTGGGATCAAAAGCAAAGCCCTGGCGGCATTACGTGCGGGGATTAATACAGTGTTATTGCCTGAACGTAACCGCAAAGATCTTGATGATATCCCGGCTAATGCCCGTCAACAGCTTAACTTCGTCTGGCTGGAAACCGTCGATGATCTAATGCACGCGGCTTTGGAGCCTCAGGCAGTCACGGCTTAGACGTGGCGGTGGCTTCAGCCGAGCAGCTTTAGCCCTGCGGGCAGGCTGTCGCCGTATAAGCGTTGCTCGTCGCCAGCGGCTAACTCGGTCACGCGGGTGACCATCTCGATCCAGTTAGGTGAGGCTTTAACCGCTCGCAGGCGTTCAGCGACGCGCTCACGTAAGTCGGGATCGAGATCACGCTCTCGGTCACCGCTGACGCGGGCGAGCAGTACCGCAGCAAGGCTGGCCGTTTGGATAGTGTGCCAATTCAGGCGCAAAAGCTGATCGAGCCAGTCGGCTGCTACCTCCCTGGGTACCACCTGGTGGGCGCTGCCGTACAGCGGCACTCGGCCACCCAGTCGGCCTAAAGCCTGCCACGTTTGTACCGATTCGCTTTTGAGCTGCAGGCGTTGCAGCCACCAACCGCCCAGTTCGATTTTGCGTTCTACTGCCAAGTGTTCCAGACTGGCGGCCAGCCGCACCATATCGTCATAACCCAGTTGACGCACACCCTGCAGTTTGACCTTATGGCCGGGTGGGCGCAGATACGGGCTTAAATCAGCATAGAGGTCAGCTTGGGCGCTGGCGTCCAGTCCACCCACAATCCGCCGCCACAGCGTCCACCACTCCGCCCAGTTTTGCGGGTCTTTGGCATGATGCAGCCCTTCGGCGTACAGCGGCCAGATCTGCTCGATGCGCCAATCATCCAGTGGATAGCCATAACCGGGGCGTAAACTGTAACCGACGAGATTACACCACAGGCGCTCATGATCGACCGAACGGCGCCGGCGGCGGGTGCCTTCCAGCAATACGGCAAATAATTCGCGCAGCACCACCGTATCCCACTCGGTGCGTTTACCCAGCAATTTCTCTAAATCACTGCGCAGGGTTTTAATCCCTTTGGGATCCACTCGGCCCGAACGGCTGCCATAATACTGGCGGATCAGCTCGCAAGCCTGGTCAAAACGCGGTGGTAGACGGGTGGTATCCACCACCTGCGCGGCATGACCCCGCAACTGAAACTCCAGCGCCCAGCGGCGTTCAGGATAGGCTACCGAGACGCAGTTCAGCGCTAAAGTACCGAGCTCGGTCAAGCAGGTGACCAATCGCACGGTGGTTTCGCCGCTACCGCCATCGAGCACCGTCGCCATGGGGGGCAGCTTGACCCAGCCTGGTTCATCATCAGCGGCGAGTAACTGACCCGCTCGATAACGGCGGGCACCGCTGACCGAGGCCAGATGAAACCGCACCGGCTGACCGAGACGCAAGGTGAACTGGCGGTCGAAGGATTGTTCGCGGCCTGCTTCCGTGCCTTGCGGTAGCAAACACACGGCTTGCGTCTGCTGTTGTGGGTCTTCGACCAGCAGAAAATAACTGCGCGCGGCCCCGCCACCGATGCGCAAGCCTTTGCCACGGCGTGCCAAACCATAGGCAACCGCCCCACGCGCTACGGCGTAATCCGGCTCGGGATTCAGTAGTAAGCGCGGTGCCTCGCCGCGCCACTGGGTGAGCAATTCCAGCAACCGCTGGCGCAGATGATCAGCGTGAAACACGCCGCCGTTGAGCAGCACCGTGTCGGGTAAAGTCGTGGTGTGACGCTGCAAAAACGCCGCTAAATGGCGACTGATGGCCGGATCGGCCGCGTAAGGCAGGCCGAATTCAACGATGGCCGCCCGGCGGCGTTGTGGCAGTTCATCCCGTGCGGTCAGGGGCAGAAACGCAGCCGCCAGTTGCATGACTTCTTCGCGACCGAGTTCGATAGTCCGCGCCCCGCCGATCAAACGCCCCCCACCGCCGAGCAGGGTGACCCCAACGGATTCCGGCGCATCGGCGGCCAATAGGCGTTCTTTAGCGCGGCGACAGTGTTGAATCAGCTCCGCCAGCCGGGTGGTGCTGAGCGGTTGACCAAGCTGGCGTTCGATATGGTGGGCCAGCGCCAGATCCATATTATCGCCGCCCAACATGAGATGCTCGCCCACGGCTATCCGGGTTAAGCGCGGTAAACCCTCGGCCTGAGGTTCCACCTGGATCAGGGTGAGATCCGTGGTGCCTCCGCCGACATCCACCACCAGTAACAACCGCGTGGCGGCCAGTCGCTCGGCCAACTGGTCTTTTTGGCGATACAGCCAGTCATAACAGGCCGCCTGCGGCTCTTCGACCAAGTGCAAGTGTTCCAGCCCGGCCAGGTGAGCGGCGTCCACCGTCAGGGCGCGCGCGTCCTCGTCGAACGAGGCGGGCAGGGTCAGAATCACATCCTGTTGTGCCAGGGGATAGTCGGGAAAACGTTGATCCCAGTCAGCGCGGATATGGGCTAAATACGCGGCACTGGCCGCCAGGGGTGAGATTTTGCCGATGCTGTCGGCGGCCCCCCAAGGTAAAATCGCCGCACTGCGATCCACCGCGCTATGCGACAGCCAGCTTTTGGCGCTGCTGACCAGACGACCCGGCACCCGGGCGCCGAGCTGGCGCGCCCATTCGCCGGTGATGCCGCTGGGCAGCGCTATGCCATCTAGGGTCGGTTCAGGCCACGGGAGCTGAGTGTCGGCAGGGGCAAGTTCACCGGCGGCCGGGTGGTAGCGCAGCGAGGGCAATAGGGGTTGTGGGGCCACCGCGCCTGCGGCCACCAGTTGCTCAATCGCGAACAACCGGGTCGTCCGGTCACGGCCACGGGTGTCGGCATAGGCCGCCACCGTATGCGTGGTGCCCAGATCGATGCCGACGATATAGCGAGGGGCGCGACGTTTGGCGATGGCTTAATCCTCCCCACGGGTGTCGAATTCGACTTTCCACACATCGGTGTCGTCGCGAGTGACCGCTTCAAGGCGCAGCGTCCCCACTTCGCTTAATGCCGCCCGCAACCGCACCGGTACGATCTCGCCCTGGGCATAGCCTTCAGCCGGGAGTTCGGCGCTGATCGACTCCAGTTCTTGCAGTTCATCGCCATGCCAGTGTTCAAGCGTGGTGCCGACCTGATCCTGATGGCGTACCGAAGAGCCGAAAAAGCGAAACCGCACCGGTTCGCCAACCACCAGACCGAACTCCTCGGGCAGCAGATCACCGGCGCTGCCTTCTTCCATCCCAAAGGGGGCGATGCACATGGCTTGCAGCGGCGGTTCCATTCCCGGTACGGCGGGCATGGCGCTTTCGATGCCGACGTAATACGATTTGGCGCTGCCGCCGTGGATTTGCACCCCTTTACCTTGGCGAACCCGACCGTAATACGCCGCCCCCCGCGCCACCGCAAGGTCTAAATCCGCCCCCTGCAATAGCCGGGCCGGAGGGGCGTCTTCTGCGGCCAGCCACCGGTTGAGAATGCTCAGCATGCGCTCGGCCAGCACCGGACTTTTGAACACCCCGCCGTTAAACAGCACCGCCGTCGGATGGATAAACTGCGAGCCTTCCGGGGGGGCGATGCCCTTGAGCGCTACTCCGGCGTCCAGTTGGCGGGCGAGAAACGCGGCCAGATGGCGGGTAATGCCCGCATCTTGCGCATAGGGTAGCCCCAGTTTAGTCAAGGCTGCTCGGGTGCGGCTTTGCGGCCGTGCTGACGCCTCAATGGCGGGGAAAAAACCGTCCATCAGGGTCAGGGTCACCTGATCGCGGGTCAACTCGCTTTTCAGCGTCCCCCCGATCAGCTTGGAACTGCGGCTGGGTACTACCACTGGCACTCGGTCTAAATCGGCATCGGCCAGCAACTGTTCCTTAGCGGTGCGGCAACCGTGCATCAGGGCCTGGAGTTGCCAGTTGTCCAATGATTTGCCCTCGGCGGCCAGCGTGGTGCGCACCTGATGCGCCAGTGCCAAATCCATATTATCGCCGCCGAGCAAAATATGGTCCCCGACGGCAATCCGGTTCAATACCAGATTGTCATCGTGTTCAGTCACGGCAATCAGGGATAAATCCGTCGTTCCCCCGCCGACATCAATCACTAAAATAATATCGCCGATCTGCACCTGTTTGCGCCAACTGCCGCGAGTACCCTCGATCCAACTGTACAACGCGGCCTGGGGTTCTTCCAGCAGGGTGATCTGTTCCAGCCCGACGGAGTTCGCCGCTTCAGCGGTGAGTTCACGCGCCGCCGGGTCGAACGAGGCCGGTACCGTGAGTACTACCTCTTGTTCGGCCAGGGGATGCTGGGGATGGGCGTGATCCCAGGCCGCTCGCAGATAGTCGATGTACAGGGTGCTGGCTTGCAGCGGTGACAGAGGTTTGAGTTCTTCCGGGGCTTGCAAAGGCA
>SKOM01000189.1 GCA_007120095.1 Candidatus Competibacteraceae bacterium
GACGCAAGGCTAAGACACTGCGAATTATGTGCTGCTTTAAACGCCCATCGCGCCAACTGCGCCGTTGATCCTGCCAATCGGACGCCGCCAGACTGGCTGCTCGCTGAGCATAATCCACCGGACGGCGGTTATCAGGATCAACCAGGCTGAAATCCCAATATTCATTACCCTGATAGATATCGGGCACACCGGGACTGGTCAATTTAAGCACGGTCTGCGCTAAACTGTTCACAGCGCCGGCCGGACTGATCCGCGTCACCAATGCAACGACATCTTCTAAAAAGGGCAGACTGTATTCAGGATTCAACGTCCGCTCAATGAACTCAACCAGCGCCGCTTCGTAGTCTTCATCGCAGGCCACCCAACTGGTATGGCGTTTGGCCTCGCGCACCGCTTTGAGCATATAGTCGGTTAAGCGCTGGCAGAAGGTGTCAATACCGGCAAATTCGGGCGCGTCCAGGCTATACGGCCATGCGCCCACCAGCGTCTGGTAAAACAAATATTCATCGTTGCGATCCGGTGCCATCAGACCGTCGAGATCACGCTTTTTGCGTCGATTAAATCCCGACCAGCGCCGCGTGCGCTGACGCCATTCCGAGGGGATTTCGCTGAGCACATTCAGCCGCGCCCGCATGTCTTCGCCACGTTTATGGTCGTGGGTGGCGCTGGTCAGCATTGCCGCTGGCCAATCACGCAACCGCCGTCGGTTGGCTTCGTGAAAAGCCGCCGGACTACGGCCAAAATGCTCGGGTTCTCCACCGACCTCGTTCAACGACACCAGCCGCATATACCGGTAAAAGGCGGTATCTTCGAGCGCTTTGGCCATCACCGGCCCGGTCAATTGTTGAAATCGCAGCGCCGCATCAATCACATCCCGCCGCCGGTAACCGTCTTGATAGAGCAGATCCAAGGACAACACCCCGTGAATGAAATCATAGATGGATTTATCCGGGGTGCGAGCCGTTTTACTGGCCTTGGCCACCGCCCAATCGAGGTCACGGCGATCCTCGCTGGTCGTCCGCCGAGCCGTGACATAAGTCCGATACACCGGGAAATAGGCGATAACTTCCGTTAAGGCCTCGCGCAAACCGATCAGGGAATAATCGCGGGTGTAGCGATTTTGCTTGGCCAGCCGGTTAAACCGATTCGCCAGTACCTGCAATTCACTGGCCAAAGCCTCACGGATAATTTGCCGCTTGGCGGCAATGGTTAACGCCGCAAAATCAACGGCGTTACCGATGAAATGCTCATAGCTGCGGGTCAGACTTCGCTCAGCTTCAGGATCGACGAATAACCCATTGACCAGATTAAGAAATTCATACCCAGTGGTGCCCGCCACTGGCCAATCACTGCGCAGGCTTTCATGGCCGGCGAGGATTTTTTCAACCAACAAATAGACCCCGCGCCCTGGGGCGAGATTACGTAAGCGGGCCAGATACGCTCGCGGGTCGCGCAGACCGTCCACAGGATCTAAGCGCAAGCCCTGAATTTTGTTCTCCTCCAGCAACCGGACGATGAGTTGATGGCTGTCACGGAGCAATTCCGGACGTTCCATGCGTAACCCGGCCAATTCATTGATATCGAAAAAACGCCGGTAATTAATCTCATGCGCGGCCACTCGCCAAAATGCCAGCCGATAATGTTGGCGTTCCAGCAAGCGGTGGAGTGCTTCGCCCCCTTGAACCGCATTAAAGGCGTTAACTTGCCGACTGATGGCTTCAGCAACGGCCGTGGATTCCTTAACCAATACACTGAGACGTTGCTTGAAAGCGGTAATCAAGCGGCGACTTTCACCGCCCCGCCGATCACGGGAAGCACCGCGAAACGCCTCAGCCAGTTCCTGTAATATGGGTTCTGCTTCGGTAATTTGCACCGCCGCATTACGCAACAGCATGGTGTAATCGCGCGGCGCTACCGGGAAAGTGTGTTCAAAATACCCGACCGCAAACCGGCCGACTTCGGCATCAAACCGCAGTTCTAATTCGCCACGCTCCAGCACCGCGCCGTAGTGATCACCTAATACCGGCAGCAGTAATTTCCCGGATAAGCTGGCCTCGGGCGGTTGCCAGTCGATATCAAAATAACCCGCATACGGTGAAGACTGTCCCCACTCCAAGATATCCACCCACCAAGGATTATCGACCCCAACACCCATATGGTTGGGGACAAAATCGAGAATCAGCCCCATATCGTGGCGGTGCAATTCAGCCACCAGGGCGTTAAACTCCGCCTCAGTGCCGATTTCCGGGTTCAAACGACCATGATCAACAATATCATAACCATGGGTAGAACCCGGTCGCGCTAACAACAGCGGTGAGGCATAAACATGGCTGATACCTAAAGCGGCTAAATAAGGCACTTGTCGACAGGCATCGACAAATTTGAAATCAGCGTTAAATTGTAAACGGTAGGTCGCTCGTGGTGTTATAGGTGAGATCAGATCGGTTGGTTTGGACACAGTGATGGTTTGCCTCTTTTGTTAGTCATCATTTTACCATTATAGATAGCTAGGCTTAGGCAAGCGATATGATTGCCATAATCCGCCACCGAGTAAAGACATTATTGGTCTGAATTGTTAAATTTAGTGGTCAATTTTTGGCCTCCTAGCCAATATTCGGTAAAGTAAGCGCTGTGTTGAGTGATGCCCATACCAATAACTCATAACCATGCCATTAATATCATGCAAACAACCACCTACTACTCAAACCTACGACCACTTATGGCTCAGCAGGTGAACTCATGAGCCGCCTAAAAGCGGGTTCACCCACGCCTTTGGGCGCTCACTGGGACGGCCGGGGAGTCAACTTTGCGCTGTTTTCAGCTCATGCAACACGGGTTGATCTGTGTCTTTTCGATGCTCAAGGACGCGAACGTGAACGCTTGACCCTGCCCGAATACACCGATCAAGTCTGGCACGGTTACGTACCGGGTTTAAGGGTTGGCCAGCACTACGGCTACCGGGTGCATGGGCCTTGGCTACCGGGTGCGGGTCATCGTTTTAACCCCGCCAAGCTATTACTCGACCCCTATGCCCGCGAACTCAGTACCCCGATCCGCTGTTATCCCTGCCATAGCGGTGAGACAAGCGATGGCCGCCCTGACCCGCGTGACAGCGCTCCATTCACTCCGCGCTGCGTGGTCAGCACAGGGCTGCCCCAGCGGCCAGGCCACCATGATCCTATTAGCTGGTCGGAAAGCATTCTCTACGAAGCCCATGTGGGTGGCTTTACCCAGCGCCACCCCGACATCCCCGAGACACTGCGCGGCAGTTTTGCTGGCTTTGGTCATCCGGCAGTTATTGACTACCTGGTCAAACTCGGCATTACCGCCGTGGAATGGTTGCCCGTACAAGCCTTTGCCGACGAGGCGTTTTTGTTAGAGCGCGGCCTGGCTAACTACTGGGGCTATGCCCCCGTAGTGTGGATGGCACCTGACCCGCGTTATCTTGCCAATGCAGGCACCCAGACCCTGCAAACCACGGTGCAACGGCTGCATGATGCGGGCATCGAAGTGATCATTGATGTGGTGTATAACCACACCGCCGAAGGCAACCATACCGGCGCCACGCTCTGCTATCGGGGCATCGACAACGCCAGCTACTACCGGCTTAATCCTAATCATCCGGGACGTTATCTCGACGATACCGGCTGTGGCAACAGCGTCAATCTGCAACACCCCCGGGTGGTGCAACTGGTTATGGACAGCCTGCGCTACTGGGTCACCGAATTCGGCATTGACGGCTTTCGCTTCGATCTGGCCACCGCACTGGGGCGCACCACCACCGGCTTTGATCCTGCTGCGCCACTGCTGACAGCCATGCAGCAAGACCCGGTATTATCCCATTGTCGGCTAATTGCCGAACCCTGGGACATTGGCCCCGGCGGCTACCAGCTCGGCGGTTTCCCACCCGGCTGGGCGGAGTGGAATGATCGCTATCGCGATAGCCTGCGTCGGTTCTGGCGCGGCGATGCGGGTGAATTACCTGAACTGGCGCGTCGGCTCAGCGGTTCCAGCGAATTGGCCGAATTCACCGGGCAGCGCCCCTGGACCAGTATCAATTTCATCACCAGCCACGACGGCTTTACCCTGCATGACCTGGTCAGCTACAACGACAAACACAATCAAGCCAATCTCGAAAACAATCGTGACGGTCATAATAATAACTACAGCGACAACCACGGGGTCGAAGGTCCGAGCGATGATCCCGAAATTCGAGCCTTGCGGATGCGCCAACGGCGCAATTTATTGGCTTCACTACTGTTGGCACAGGGCACCCCGATGCTGCTGGCTGGTGACGAATTCGGCCAAACTCAACGGGGCAATAATAATGCATATTGTCAGAATAACAGCCTAGCCTGGCTGGACTGGTCACGCTTGGATAAAGCTGAGGAGCGCGAACAACTGGAGTGGGTACGCCAGTTGATCCGGTTACGGCGCGAACAACCGTTGTTGCGCCAATCGCGGTTTCTGCATGGCCAGCATTATTCTCAAGTCACCGGCCTGCCGGACATCACCTGGTTATCCCCCAAAGGCAAATCGATGCACGGCAATGCTTGGCATAAACCCAAACGCCGCGCTCTGGCGTTGCGGCTCGCGGCTCAAACCAGTGCAGATACCCTGCTGATTCTCTTCAATGCTAACGACCACGACGTAACATTTACCCTCGATCCACCCGGCCCGTGGCGCTTAGAATTGACCACCGGCACACTGCCAACTGATCATATTCACTCGCAACTTCTGTTACCGCATCGCTGTGTGGCGGTGCTCGCACTGGAACATTGAACCGCTATGGATAATGACGCACTGTTTGACTTGCTCGCTCAACGCCACGGCATACAGCCGGGCTATCATGACATCTGGGGGCAGTACAACCGACTCAGCTCCAAAAGCCGCTATCGGCTATTGGCCGCATTGGGGCTGCCTGTCGATGATGAACTCGCCCTGTGCGATGCCCTCGAAGCCCACCAACAGCGCGACTGGCTTACCCCACTGCCACCCGTCGCAGTCGTGCCGCAAAATGCCGTCCAGCTCGTACTCAGTCTGCCCGAGGCAGCGCTTGATAGGCATTTAGAATGGCAACTCAGCGAAGAATCCGGTGCTCAACACCGTGATCGGGTGCCGGTTGCGCAACTGGAACGTCTCTCTCAGCGCCAAATCGACGGCTGTACGTATCAAAGGGTGCGGCTGGTATTGCCGTCCCTGCCCTGCGGCTATCATCGTTTACAGATCGACGCTGCACATACGACGTTAATTGTGGTGCCCCAAAGCTGCCAGGCGCTGCCCACTGGACGCCACTGGGGTCTTGCGGTACAGCTTTACGCCGTGCGCTCCGCCACTAACTGGGGCATTGGTGATTTTGCCGATCTGGAAGCGCTGGTCGTCATCGCCGCCCGGCAAGGTGCGGTCACCATCGGCCTCAATCCATTGCATGCCCTGTTTCCTGATCAACCCCAGCGTTCCAGCCCTTACAGCCCCTCAAACCGGTGCTTTGTGAATCCCTTGTATCTGGCGATTGAATCGATAGCCGATTTTGCTGAATCGACCACAGCCCGTGACATGGTGGCCGCACCCAGTGTGCAGGCCGAGTTGCAACGGCTGCGCCAAACCGATTTAGTGGATTATGCCGGGGTCGCCCGCTTGAAGTACTCGGTGCTGCGTACCCTGTATCAGCATTTCCAGAATGAGCATCTGGCACCTAACAGCCCACGCGCTGCGGCCTTCCATGCTTATGTACATGACCAAGGTGAACCGCTGCGTCGCCAGGCGATTTTCGAGATGCTCAACCACTGGTTCCACAGTCTCGATCCGAGTGTTAGCGGCTGGCACGATTGGTTGCGCGGCTTTCATCACCCCGATGCCGAACCGGTCGCCCAACAGGCCGAACAGCAAGCCGATATGGTGGGTTTTTTCCAGTATCTGCAATGGCAATGCGATCTGCAATTAAGCCAGGTCGCCGCCAAGGCCAAGTCCTGCGGACTGCATCTGGGACTCTACCAGGATCTGGCCGTAGGCGCTGATAGCGGAGGGGGGGAGGTCTGGGCTGAACGCGATTGTTTTGCCCTGGGAGCGCGCATCGGCGCCCCCCCGGATGATTTCAGCCCTGGCGGTCAAGACTGGGGGCTGCCACCCTGGAATCCGCGTGCGCTCTACGACAACGCTTATCGTCCTTATATCACCATCTTGCAAGCGGTCATGCGTCACGCCGGTGTGTTGCGGATCGATCATGTCATGAGTCTGTTGCGGCTGTTTTGGATTCCACCCGGTTGCCCGGCTACTGACGGGGCGTATGTGCATTACCCGCTGGCTGATTTACTCGGCATTTTGGCGCTGGAAAGCCAGCGCAATCGCTGCGCTGTTATCGGCGAAGATTTAGGCACGGTTCCCGATGAGGTGCGTAGCGCACTGGGTGCCATGGGCGTTTACAGTTACCGGCCCTTGTATTTCCAGAAGCGCTGGGACACTGACGGCCATTTCCAAGCCCCGCACGAGTACCCGGAACAGGCTTTAGTGACGGCTACCACTCATGATCTGCCGACACTGGCCGGATTCTGGGCAGAACGCGATATCGACTTGCGGGACAAGCTTAATCTGTTTCCCCACCCCGAGGCAGTCACCCAGCAGCGCTGCGCCCGTGCGGCTGACCGTCGCGATCTGCTGACGGCTTTGCAACAGCAAGGGTTATGCCCGGAGCATGTTACTGAGGCGACGCCCTTCTCACCGGAACTGATGCTGGCGATTCAACAGTTTCTCGCCCGTTCCCCGGCCCAACTGCTGATGGTGCAACTGGAAGATGTTCTCGGCCAAGTCGAGCAAGTGAATATGCCCGGTACGGTGGATGAGCACCCGAATTGGTGCCGTAAGCTGGACACCCCGATTGAAGCATGGACAATACGGCCGGAGTTTATTACCTTAGGGCAACGTTTGCGCATCGAACGCTCGGTTAAGCGCGCTTAATTTCACCCCACCGTCAAGGCGGACTCATCGCCGGGTATCAATGGAGCACTCATTGCATGGCTTTACCTGATCTGAACACTGTACGCTTGGGCATTATTGGCCTGGGCTATGTGGGTCTACCGCTGGCGGTGGAGTTCGGCCGCCAGTTCCTCACCGTCGGTTTTGATATTAATGCACCGCGCATTGCTGCCTTGATGCAAGGCCACGACGCCACCCGTGAAGTCAGCCCTGAGGAACTGGCCGCTGCCAGTCAGCTTCAGTACACCACCGATTTACCGGCACTGCGGGATTGCAATGTGTACATCGTCACCGTGCCCACCCCTATCGATGCGCATAAACGTCCTGATTTCAGCCCGTTAATCGCCGCCAGCACCAGTGTCGGCCAGGTACTGGCACCGGATGATCTGGTCATTTATGAATCGACGGTGTATCCCGGTGCGACCGAAGAAGTGTGTGTGCCGATTTTAGAACGCGAGTCCGGACTGCGTTATCAGCAGAATTTACATATCGGCTACAGCCCGGAACGGATTAACCCCGGTGATAAACAGCACCGTTTGCCGGATATTGTTAAAGTCACTTCCGGCTCCAGCCCCGCTGTAGCCGATGTTGTCGATAGTTTATACCGGCGTATTATTACCGCAGGCACCCATCGGGCGGCCAGTATTCGCGTTGCTGAAGCCGCCAAGGTCATTGAAAATACTCAACGTGATGTCAA
>SKOM01000130.1 GCA_007120095.1 Candidatus Competibacteraceae bacterium
ACGAGCTGTGTACCCCGCCGTTGATTGAAAAAACCCGTCACTGGTTACAATATGGAGCGCATACCTGGGAAGTAGATGTCTTCGAGGGAGATAATCAGGGGCTTGTGGTTGCCGAGGTGGAACTTGAAGATACCGATGAGCAGATCGATCTGCCGGACTGGTTAGGCGAGGACGTATCCGATGACCCACGCTATCTGAATGCGAGCTTGGTACGGCATCCTTACTGTCAGTGGTAAATGCTAACCAGAAACCTGCTGCTGGCGTAATATACCGACGATGTCTCTGAATTCAACTTTATTTTTCTCGTTCAAATCTATCAGAGCACAGTGCGCATCAAGGATGGTGCGCGCCATATCCTTGGTGTCCGGCTCAGAGACTTCGAGTCGTTCCGCTTCGGGAGGACAACTGCCATCACACGGTTCGCAATGCAGCTCGAATACGTCGTCCAATCCCATACTGTCGAGCACCCGGTTCACATCCGTGTTACTTGAATACAATGACGGCTTACGCCCAAAACGCCGTCGTGTGAAGTTGGCGATCTTGGCCAGCAAACCCAGGCTGGTGCTATCGATTGAGGTGGTCTCTGTCAGATCAATCGTGATCGCGTTATAGTCGCAACGCTCAAACAACTGCCGCAAGAATTGATCCAAGGCGCAACTGATCGTGTAACGGATCTCGCCTACGAATTTGAGAATATAAGTATTGTCGTGTTTAGCGTATAGGACGGTACCGACAGTCATGCTCGCAAAACCCCTCTTTGCACCAACAGCAATGTCACATCATCTCTTGGGAAACCCTGGAGTTTATCTAAACCCAGCCGATTGACCAGTGTTTCCAAACTAACGGGGTCATCCGTCAAAGTATTAAGTAGATATTCCAGTTTGCCCGTAATTTTAGACTGAGGCAACCATTCCAAAATTCCATCGGAAGCCAGCACCAGGGCAAAACGTTCCTGGAGCGACAGCTCTTGATTGTGATATTCAGCAAAATCAAATAAACCTAGCGGTTTACTGCGATGTTCAATGTAACGCAACCCCTGATCATCGCGCAAAGCAGGGTAAGGGAACTGACCGGCATTACAATATAGCAAGCAACGCTGTTCATTATTGAACACGCCGTAGAACATGGTCAGGTGTTTGTCGATGCCGCTACCGAGAATATTGCGGTTAATTCGGGCGCAAATGCGTGCCGGATCCAGAATAGCCGAGTCTTTAGCATAACGGTACTGTGTCAGGTAATGATTCATATAGGCTTTAAGCAGAACCGTGACAATGGCCGAAGACACACCATGGCCCGACACATCCGCCATATAAAATGCTGTATGATTATCATTAATTCTAAAATAATCAATGAAATCACCGCTTAAATACAATGAAGTCCATAACCGTCGGCTGAATCGATAGGATCCCAGGCTTTGACTGGTGGGCGGCAGAAGCTGGAATTGCAGATAACGTCCAGCCTCTTCATCGTCGCGTAACTCATCGAGTTGGTTGCGCAGGCTCTCGTTGACCTGCTCAAGCCGTTGTAGATAAGCCCGCTCGCGTCGTCGTTGCCGACCCTGCATGATACTCCGCTCTAATGCTCGGAATAATGGCTCCGGCTCTCTATCGGCACGCAGTAAATAATCACTGGCTCCTAGTTTAAGAACACGCACAGCATCGGCTGCTGTGTTGGGTTCATGGGCAAGGACAATGACTGGCACATCAGGCATATCACAGCGTAGGCGCTCCAGCCCAACAAAACCACCTTGTAAATCATACAAGATGACATCGTAAGGTCGCTGCGGTAGCTTGTCCAAAGCAGAAAGCGGTAGCTCGGGCACCGCCACGCGATAACCGAACCCGCGCAGGTGTTGGTGCAGCAGAGTGCGGGTGGCTGCATCATGCACCATCAGCAATACTGACACGTCTTCAGGTGCCGCACTCATTCTACCGATGATAACACCCATCCCGAAGGCGAGGGCAGACAGAAAAAAGACAACGGAGCACAGCGATGTTTAACCATGGGCCACACCAAATGCGGACGTAAACCGATTAAGTCAAGATTAGCGGTAACGACAACATGGTTCAAGCTTTATTCCAGAGTTTCGCTTTTTAATGTTAGTTTGGATAGGCTATAGGCTAGACTGTGTCAATAAGGACAATTGAGCATGCCATTGGGTTCGCTTATGATTGGCCTATCTGGGCCGGAACTGAGTGCTGTGGATCGTGAACAGCTCTGCCACCCTGCTGTGGGAGGCGTCATTTTATTCACCCGTAATTACCACAGCCCTGAACAGCTTACCGCTCTTAATCAAACGATCCACGGACTGCGTGAACCACGATTGCTGATTGCCGTTGATCATGAGGGCGGGCGGGTACAGCGTTTTCGTGATGGCTTCACCCTATTGCCGGCAGCCCGTCAAATCGGTCTGGCATGGTCTCAAGATCCAAGCGCAGCCCGCAGACTGGCCCACCAATTGGGCTGGATGCTGGCGGCAGAATTACGCGCCGTCGGCGTCGATTTCAGTTTTGCCCCGATATTGGATCTCGACTATGCACAAAGCCATGTGATCGGTGACCGCGCCTTCCACCGCAATCCAGACGTTGTCACCGAATTAGCCGCAGCCTGTATGCAGGGTATGGATTCCGCAGGCATGATAGCGGTTGGCAAGCACTTCCCCGGCCACGGCTCGGTCAGTGTCGATTCTCACCTGGAGCTACCCATCGACCGCCGCCGTTATGCCGATTTGCTCATGGATGATATGCGGCCCTTCGAGCGACTCATCCACTATGGCATTGCCGCTCTCATGCCCGCACACATCGTGTACCCGCATATTGACGCAGCACCCGCCGGGTTTTCCCGTCGCTGGATTCATGACATTCTCCGCAGTGAATTGGGGTTCCAAGGCGCTATAATCAGTGATGACTTAGACATGGCTGGAGCAGCCTGGGCAGGTGGCCCGATTGAACGCGCCCAGCAAGCCCTGGGGGCTGGTTGTGATCTGGCACTGATATGCAATAATTTTGCTGCAATAGACACGGTGTTGGAACACTTCAATCCGCCGCTTGACCCCGTGTCACAAAGCCGCCGCAGCCGTTTACATGGTCGCAATCGCCACGCGAGTTTGCGCCAATTGCAAACGACCCGCGACTGGCAATCGATCAACCGAAAACTGCTTAAAGCTTGCGAAAGCATCGACAACACCCCATAGCTGTTGGCCCGAGCACATCGCAGGTCCAATCATCACCCAATCCTGGTAAGAACAAGGGCATATAATGGCTGACAAATTACTCATAATTATGACGAACACTGATCCGGATTCGCCATCTGCGGTCAGCATCCCATTCCACCACGCTACCGTTGCCGCTGCCATGGAGTATGAAGTGGAAATCGTATTCACCGGCCATTCTGGCAAACTGGCTGCTCGAGGCACCGCTAAAAAAATCACATTCCCCAGCGGCCCCCATAAGAACGTCTATCAGCTGATTCAAGCAGCCCATGAAGCCGGTGTACACTTCAAAGTCTGCGCCAAAACACTGGATGAATGGGGCGACAAACTGATCCCCGAAATCGAAGAGACCGTTGGCGGTGCCTACATCATTAGCGAAGCTATGGACGAACACACCGTTACCCTGACCTACTGAGACTGAACCATGTCTACCATCACCGCGAAACAGGCGCTTGCCGTGCTTGAGAATGCCGATCTGCTGTTCACCGAAAACCAGGTTCATGCAGCAGTCGCCACTATGGCGGAAGCCATCAGCGCCCGTCTGGCTGCAACAGATCCGCTGGCACTGTTGGTCATGAACGGCGCATTAGTACCTGCCAGTTTATTGTTTATGCGTATGAATTTCCCTCTGCAGGTAAGCTACTTGCATGTCACTCGCTATCGAGGCACCAACCTTGGCGGTAAACTGGAGTGGGTGGCCCACCCCGGCGTCGACGTCAAAAACCGCACAGTGCTGGTGATTGATGACATTTTAGATGAAGGCTACACATTGAAGGCAATTATTAACAACTTGCGGGAAGAAGGAGCGAAGACAGTTTATAGTGCCGTGTTGGTGAATAAGCGCCATGACCGCAAAGAAGACCTTAAGGTCGATTTCATCGGCTTAGATGTTGAAGACCGCTATATCTTTGGTTGCGGAATGGATTACCATGAATATTGGCGCAATCTACCGGCCATCTATGCGGTGAAAAATAGCTGATGACGGCAACCACTCTGGCTATTATCGGCGGCACCGGACTCAATCATTTCCCGGACTTAGAAATTATTGCCCGCTCTGCGGTTGACACCGCTTATGGCGCGGTCGCCGCTCCGTTGACTCACGCCCGACTCAACGGGCGTGAACTTATTTTTCTGGCGCGACATGGTGACGATCACCGCCTACCCCCCCACCGAGTTAATTATCGGGCCAATCTATGGGCCTTACACGCCGCCGGGGTACGCCATATTATCGCCGTTACCGCTGTGGGCGGAATCACCCCCGCCATGGCACCAGGAGTCATTGCTCTACCTGATCAAATCATCGACTACACCGCTGATCGCGCCCATACCTTCTTCGACGGCCCACCCAACAGCGTTGAACACATCGATTTCACCTGGCCATACGATGCCAGCCTGCGGCAATCCTTACTGCGAGCTGCTGACTCGCTGGGGTTACCCGTCCAACCCAAGGCCACTTACGGGGCCACTCAAGGGCCGCGTCTGGAAACCGCCGCCGAGATCCGCCGCATGGAGCATGACGGTTGTGATCTGGTCGGCATGACCGGCATGCCCGAGGCCGCTTTAGCCCGCGAACTGGATATCGCCTATGCGGGCTGTTCGCTGGTGGTCAACTGGGCCGCAGGCAAAACTGAGGCGGTGATTACCATGGATGATATCCGCCAGCAACTCGATAGCGGCATGGCGCAGGTACGCCGGTTATTAACCACGGCAGTGGGCTTGGTTTAAGGTTGTACGATCTATCGAACTGTTGCTGGAGACCACCTTGCCGACGGATGCAAAGTCTGGCCAAGCCATCATGCCAGTGGAGTGAGTGCAATAGCCCAAATATTGGGTTAAATTCTCGAAGACTCCGAACTCAATGCCGCGCTGCCGCAGGAACTGGTCTTGCCAGGCAAACGCAGCCCGGCTTTCCAGGCCTATCTGGCCGCGCGTGTGAATACGGGCGGCCAGGGATTTCTGTTCTGTAGGCCAACTTGGCTGAAAACGCCATTCCAGACTTTATGGCAGATATCAGCGGTATTTTTAAGCCAGGTTAATAGGGAGCATCAAGGCAGAAATGGCTGCCACAGCGGCACCTGGCTCGCCACGGGGGTTTTGGAGACTTTAACCTTAACGAAACCGGTCTGCAGCCTCGCGGAACGCCCGGTTCATCTCATCCCAAGCCGACTCCATGCCATCGCGCATTTGCTCCCAGGACTCCTCGCCGGCGCGCTGAAGCTCCTTGAGCCGCTCCTCCGTCTTTTGCCGCTGTTCTCGCAGTTCCTGTATCTGTTGATCGTATTTCAGGCGCATATCCGCCTCGGCTTCGCGCGAGCGTGCCTCCAGCTTCGCCAGATCGGCGTTCCACTCGTCGATCTTCGCTTTCATTTTCTCCACGTAGTCGTCACGATTACTCATCGTTGCCTCCTGTTGGTACGGATACGGTGCCCACTCTGGCGACAGAGTATGGCGATTTATGGTATCAGTATTGGCCGCTTTTTGCCTGATTTTCTTGAGAATCTGCGCTATCACTGCCGGGTTCCCGATACTGTTCCAGACTCCCGGCCGATAACTATCCGACATGCGCCTGCACAATGCGCCTACGCGGACGAACTCGCGTCAGTATTCTGAAGGCGGTTCGTCGATCAGACTCTCAATGACCAACGGTCGATAGGTGCGCGCGTAGATAGCACCACTGGCGCGCAAAACCTTCTCAACCCGCTCGCGATCACCGTCCTCGGGTGAGTAGATGAACACGAACGCTGCGCCCCGCTCAGCGTACTCCTGATCGAGCTCAATATAGCTGGTCTCCGTGCCTACTGCGTCGGCGATTTCCGCCTTCAGGCGATCGAAAAATCCTGCATTGCGCTGACTTTCCAGGGTGTCGGCCAGAAACTGTCCGTCCACGGCGCGCACATCTTCGATTTCGAAACCAGCTTCGATAGCCGCCTTTGCTGCACTGTCGGCGCTATCGCGGTCGCGAAATGCCGCTAGCGTGTAGTGCTCGGGGTAAAAAACACCGAAAGACGTGTCACTATCCTTGAAAAATTCCCAACGTTGCTTGTTGCTCATGATTTTATTCCTCCTTTTTGATCCAGCGATGCATACGAAGCCCTGTTGGTAGCCAGCGGTGCACTCGCAAGAGTATAGGGAACATAAATCAACTATTTCAAGAATCATCTATTTCAAGATTAACTTAAAATATTGTACCCAAAATTACAACGGGTTTTTACCTCTTGATTGCGATTTTTAAACTATAGCCATTCGCTCTGTTTTCCAGACATGAAATAGTCGTTCGCCCTGATGATCGTGGTGTAGGGGCTATCACGATGCAGTGTGATGCGCTGATGAGGTTATGGATGCGAATTGAGGACGATTTCCGTACCGTACTGAACCGAGGAACCCGCCTGGCGAACAATTTAACCCTGGGTGTCAACACCGTACCAGACAGTACCATCGCCTCCGAAAACAGGGTTATCTGCGAGGTGTAGAATCATAGTCTCGGCGTTATCGTCGTACTGTATCCAGACTTCACCCTTCAGGTAGGGTGACAGTGCGCTGAGCAGATGGTGGACCATCCCCCGGTCGTGAGGGGAGGCGCGCAGTTGCGTGATATGAACCGAGTGCTCCGTCGGCGCAGCGCGGGTTCGTCCCAGACTGTACTGCCCCAGCGCAGCACCGATCTGGCGAGCCACCTGCCGTCCGGCTTCGTTGTCGTCCACGGCGCTGACCTCCAGCCGGATACCCTGCTGTGGCCGCTCACCGCGGAAGCTAGCCAGTGCTCTGAGCAAGGCAGAACGCACCGCCGCGCTGGGTGGGATAAAGGCATCGCTCCACTCCTGGTCGGGCACGTCGGTCTCGCCGAGCCATACCCGCTCTCCGCCTGGGGTTTGTTCCAGGCTGACCACGTTGCTGCGATCGTTGCCGGTATCGCCAAAGAAAAAGATCAGGATGCCGATGAGCAGCAATAACGGTATCAGGCCCCAGGCCAGCGGCGCGGCTGAACGCGAGTTACCCCAAAAACTTTTCCACATGGCTATTCCCCTTGTTTTTTACTCTATGCAAAGTGTAATCATATCAAAATTTAGTGATTGTCTGCCGCCAGCCTGCTGACCTGCATATCGACGCTGAAGTGAGATTCGCACGGGCTGGTCGTGCCGGTAATGGCGGCGGCGCTGCCGGTGCTCGGAGTTGCTGCCAGAGGAATATGCCCTTCACCGGCGAGAAAGCCCGAGGTGGGATCCAGTCCGACCCAACCCGCGCCGGGCAAAAAGACTTCCGCCCAAGCATGAAGGTCGCAGAAATCTTCTTCTGGGCCAATATGATGATATTGCGCGGGTGGCAGGCTGTGATGGTCTTCTGCAAGCTGGATCAGATAACCGGATACAAAACGCGC
>SKOM01000018.1 GCA_007120095.1 Candidatus Competibacteraceae bacterium
CAGTTCACCACAAAAATCAAATTATCGAGGTCTTCCCGTCCGGCCAGCGAAATCGCCCCCAGCGATTCGGGTTCGTCCATTTCGCCATCGCCCATAAAGGCCCAGACCTTGCGACCCTCGGCATTGATAATGCCGCGATGATGCAGGTATTTCATAAATCGGGCTTGGTAAATGGCCATAATCGGCCCTAAGCCCATGGAGACGGTGGGGAATTGCCAAAACTCCGGCATCAGCCATGGATGAGGATACGAGGATAAGCCCTGACCTTCGGTTTCTTGCCGAAAATTGTCGAGTTGTTGCTCACTGATTCGGCCTTCGAGATAGGCGCGGGCATAGATGCCAGGAGCCGAATGGCCTTGCATAAACACTAAATCGCCGCCGTGTTGTTCACTCGGCGCATGCCAAAAATGGTTGAATCCGACATCGTACAAGGTGGCGCTGGAGGCAAAGCTGGCAATATGTCCACCGAGTTCCGAACTGAGTTTATTGGCTCTGAGTACGATGGCGGCAGCGTTCCAGCGAATAAACGACCGCAGCCGCCATTCAATGGCTGGGTCACCGGGGGTGTAATCTTCCAGCTCAGCGGGGATGGTGTTGACATAGGGTGTGGTGACGCTGCGCGGAACGGTGGCCCCATGGCCGTGAGCCTGATCCAGGAGCTTGGCCATAATAAAATGGGCACGCTCAGTGCCCTCACGCTCAAGAACGGCGTCCAGGGCTTCCAGCCATTCCTGGGTTTCTTGTGGGTCAATATCGTTATATGTTTCGTTGACCATATACTCCTCCATTGTGGTAGGCATGGTGTTATTGTGGATAATTTTTAATTTCTGATTTTACCGCTGGGTTAATTCTAACCGATTATGGGGTATCAGCGAGCCATGATTGTTGGCTCGGCGTCCAAACACCGGCGCGTAGCCTGGACTATGGCGACCATTGCAACAAGTGGATGATGATTAGGCGGGCAGAAAAATTTCCAATAAATCATTCAAAAACTGCCGCCCTAGATCTGTGGTTTGTACGCTTTCGGCGCTGACGGTCAGCAGGCCGCGAGCCTCGGCCTGGCGGAGCAGGGGGCGTATCCGCTGTGTCGGCAGCCCCGTGCGTTCGCTAAACTGATCTAACGGCAATGCGGCGTTGAGGCGCAGTCGGTTGAGCATGAATTCAAACACCACGTCAGCTTCGCTCACTCGTTGGCGTTCGCTTGCCGCTTGTCCGGCGTGTTGCAGGAACGTGCGCGGATGTTTGCCTTTACGGGTGCGCCATATCGTTCCCGTGGTCGGATCGGTGCGTTTGCCGTGGGCACCGGCACCGATGCCGATATAATCGCCGAATTGCCAGTAATTGAGATTATGTCGGCATTGATAACCGGGTTGCGCATAGGCCGAGACTTCGTACTGTGGATAACCGTGATCTGTGAGCAGACTCTGCCCCTGTTGCTGCATGGCCCAGAGCTGCTCATCATCGGGTAGCGGGGGTGGCTGGTGGTGAAATAGAGTATTCGGTTCCAGGGTGAGTTGGTAATAGGAAATATGGGTGGGCGCGAGCGCAATGAGTTCGCGTAGATCGGTGTGGGCCTGGTTGAGGGTCTGTTGCGGCAGGCCGTACATGATATCCAGGTTAATATTGGGCAATCCAGCGGCCTGGGCAGCGGCTACTGCCTGCAGGGCTTCGCGGCGGCCATGAATCCGCCCCAAAGCTTGCAGGTGCTGATCATTCAGGCTTTGAATCCCGAGTGATAAGCGATTGATGCCGATGGTGCGGTAAGCGCGAAATCGCTGTTGTTCGGCACTGCCGGGATTGGCTTCCAGGGTGATTTCAATGTCAGGCTGCCAGCGTAAACGTTGCTGCACACCGTCAAGTAAGCGCTCCAGCGCCTTGGCCGAGAACAGACTGGGGGTGCCGCCACCGATGAACAGGCTGCTCAATGCCTGGGTCGGCGGCAACCAGGCTAATTCCTGATCGAGATCCCGCAGCAGTGCGTCGATGTACTCGGTCTCGGGTAGCTCACCGCGCAGGGCATGGGAATTGAAATCACAATAGGGGCATTTGCGCACACACCAGGGTAGGTGAATGTACAAGCTGAGTGGTGGTAGCATAGAGGCGGTTATATGAGCAATGGGCGTGTCCGCGAATCAACGCAAATGGCTATAAGGTATATAGCAGCAAGTACCTGTCGCACCTGATAAGGCTTGGCTTTACCACCGGTGTATGGCCTGGTTAGCTGCCAACTCTCGGACGCTAGCCCGCGTGATCGCTACGATGAGAGCCATGCTTTAACAAACTCTCTGCTGGGATTGAAAATTTCTCGTGTAACCCCTCAATCATGCGGAGTGTCAGTGGCCGTTTCCTGGCCAAAATCTCGTAGACCCGATTCTTGCGACCAATGACCGGAACCAGGTCGTCTACGGTTAGGCCTTGTTGCTCCATACGGAACTTAATGGCCTCGACGGGATCCGGGAAATCCATTGGATAATGCGTGCGTTCGTAGGCTTCAACTAGCGTTACAAGCACATCCAGCCGATCTCCTTCGGGTGAGTCGGGCTCAGCGAACATGAGTCCTTCAATTTCTTTCAGAGCGGCCTCGTAATCAGCTTCTGTTTTAATGGGACTAATTTTCATAGGACACCTCAAATTGTCTGAGCATCGATTTCGTCATACTGCTTGTGTGTTCCGATAAAGCGGATGTACACGACGCGGTAGGCGTAATTGATCCACACCACCAGCCTATACTTGTTCCCGGCGATGTTAAAAACGACACGGCCATCTCGCAGGATACTGGCGCTTGAAAATTGTGCTTTTACTTCATTGGGCGTGGACCAATCAGCCTTCAGGGTTTCTCGATACCAGGCCATTCCGGACTCGACGGAATCCGAATAGGAAGGTGAGCTTTCCCAAAATCTTCTCAGCGTTGATAGGGCGATGATGCGCATGATTTCATTATAGTCCCGTTTTGGGACTTATGCAACATCAAAGGCCCGCGTTCGTTTCGCTTTTGGCCCTACAGTCCCGCCAACACATAACGAGGATTGTCTTTTTGGATTATAATACACTGTTATAATTTATGTTAATCCTTTTTGTGGCTTTCTCTATTCATCATTATGTGTTAGGCTACGCGTAACGGTAGAAGGTGACGTTATGACCACCACCGTTTACCAGACCGACAAGCGCTCAGGCATCACGTATGCTTACCATAGCATTTCGTACTGGGACAAGGACAAGGAGTTGGATGCCATTGCAAGCCAGATGGGTCTGCTCGATGACCTGAAGGAGTGCTTCCCGCAGCATGAGCGATGAGCGTCAGATACGCTCCATCGCCTACTATTTGATCTTGGCTGGGAGCCTTCGCCGGAGTCCTGATCACCGACCGCTTGGGCAGCTACAACGGCCACCCCAACGAACGCCGTCAACGGTGCTGGGCGCCTGTGATCCGCAACCTGGAACGGATCGCCGCACGGGCTGATCCCGGCGTCTGGTGCGCTTAGCCCGGTGAGTGATCCGAGTCGAGCATCGACGACGAGGCCAACACCTGAGCGAGGCCCACTACCGCCAACGGATGCAGCACCTGCGGGCGGCCTTTCAGGCCCACCTGCACGCCGGCACACAATGCCTTCGTCAACCGCGCACCGTCAGCCAGTGCCAAGCGCTGCTGCGCGATGAGCCATGTTGTGGACGTTTCTCGACCATCCCGGTTTGCCGCTCACGAATAATGCCGCAGAACGCGCCCTGCGCCCCTATGTGATCTGGCGCAAGACCAGTTTCGCCAGTCAATCGATGCGCGGGCTGGCGTTTCGTGAGCGCATCCTATCGGTGATCGGCACGGCACGCCACCTCGGACTCAACACCTATAAGATCCTGCGCCAGCTCTGTCACGAAGGACTCCAGCGGCGCGCGATTACCCCACTGTCGCTTGATCAAGATCCACCCTCGCTGCCAAAAGCATCCCGATATCCTATCCTAGTCGCTTAGGGGGATGAACGCTTACAGTTTTTTCGGGCGATTCTTCAGGCGCAGAGTAGGGATCGCCCCGGCCCAGTACAGACGTCGTTTTGGTGCCTTGAAGCAGGTGTTACCTGATTGGTTTCCATAGTGAAATGATGAACATGGTCTTTAAATTAAAGATTGCTCAGTCGTCTTCACGTTTTACATCGATCAGTTGACCATCTTCGGTAGTCACTTCCATCGGCCGACAGCATACCTCACAGTCTTCAATATAAGACTGGTGTACTTTGATCGGGTCGATGATAAGCGTGATCGGCACCCCACAGTAAGGACAATGAGTCTGGGCGAGGTTGGTAAAGAGTGGATCATAACTCATGTTTCTGGTTGCTCCACGGTTGAGGCACTTCATTCAAACCTGTCACTCTACACGGCTTGGCTTCAACATGAGTCTAGTCATCAAGGCGAATGGCTATACTGATTCGCATCCGGCAGGATGATGTCTTGATATAACTCGTCGGTGGCCGCCAAGATATCAAAGGGCGGGTTAAAACCGATTTCATGAGCAACGGCTAAGTTAAACGATATTTTAGGAATACCGGTATCGACCATATTCAGTGATCGGGGCGAGGTGCCTTGCAGAATGTTGATGATCATCTGGGCCAAAAATTGGCCGCGACGACTAAAATCCACCGTCGAAAATCCCATCAGCGCTCCCCCCATCACATCTTGGGAGCCGTTGCGGGCAAACGTAGCGACACCTGCATCGCGCAGATGGCTCAAGAGGGTATCGACATCACTTTGTTGCCAATCAAAACACACCAGTGAGGGAATAAAAAAGGCATCAATTCCCTGTTGGATTAAATCATCCAAACCGGCGCGGCAGTCCTGGGTTGATTCATCAGTAAGACCTGCGTATTCAATGATTTCAAAACCGCGTTGCGCAGCCACACTGCGGGCTTCTGCTAAATTAGTAAATTGGCGACCGCTTTGGGTATCCGGAAAAATCAAACCTAAACGCTCAAATTCCACCACTTGATGAAAGATTTCAAACATTCGTGGAAATCTGTCTAAATCTAGACGCACAGTGAAATTGTCGATACCTGAATCCTCAGCACTGGCTACAAATTTAGAGCCAATAGGATCAGACACCGCCATGGCCACAATAGGTGTGTGATGATTATTAGCCTCCAGTAAGGCCCGAGTGGCATCCGTTCCCATGGCAATGATTAAATCCAGATCATCACGGTTCATCAAGGCTTGAGCCTCTTGCTCCAAAAGATGCGGTTGCTCCCATCCTGGACTCCGTTGTGCATCAGCAGCAAAAGTAATATCAGTTGACCACTGCTCAGCGTCTAAAAATTGTTTGACGGCCTTTAATGTGTCAGAAAACAACCAAAAGCTACCACCTTCAAGAGAGCCAATAGTATAGTGTTGACTCATAGCAGGACGTAGCCCAAAAGCTAGAGGCACTACTAAAAAAATGAGACTGAATAAAGCTCGTTTATGTGACATGAATTGATCCTATTAAAAGCAATGATAAACTCAGATCAGCAGATGCTGACAATGGTTTCAGCGGTACCATGAACTTTATAGAACGGACGGTGCATATTAAGAATAGCAATTAACCCCGAAGGGCCATAAAAGCCACTATATTTAGCCGTGGCTTGGGTTTCTTTTATTTCACCGGTTCTGTCAAGGAAACTAATATCTTCTTTGATCGAATGTTTTTTCTGCAGAGTCCAGTAATGTTGCTTGTCAAAGCCATCTATAATCATGGACTTAAAGTGATTGATCGCGCCATGAGCGAGTGTTGCCGCAAAATATACACCCTTACTACCCCAGTTCCAGGCAAGATCACTACCTGAATATTTAAGCAAATATTGTTTTTGGTCGCGTGGTAATGCAAAAAACTCATTAAGACTGACATGTTGGCCATCTTCCAAAGTCATACCTTCTGGTGTGATCAACGAGGTGTAAGGGAATAGGTCTCTAACCGCATCGCTGAACAAACTACGAGTCTTATCCCAGAACGGTAAAATCAGTGGTAATTTCTCATCAAAACAAATGGAGGGTGGTAAATCATAGCTTAACTGCTTTTTTTCCCAAGCTTGTAACCGAGTATGCAGATAATTGTCAGCCAGTAAACTTTGAAACGCATGAGCACGTATAAAATTACAATCATAAGCGGTCACGCCTTTATCATAACCATAATACTTAAGCCCATGTGCTCGGGTGCGTTGCAGAAAATAACGCATGCCGGCTTGGATGGAGGCATTATCCAGTAAATGATGCAGTATCGGTTCATCAAAAGGCAAGTAATGACTTATTTCTTGAGCGAAGCGTTGTGCGGGTGGTATGGGAAATTGCGTTTGACCTGCAAAATCAGTCGCGAAATGTCGGTAAAAAGAATGCAGTTGTTCGCAGATACACCAGGCGGATCCAGGACATTGGATTTCAGATATTTTACCAGGCACTACTTCGTCAGTGCGGAAAAATACTGGCAAAATAGGCAGTTGCTGTTCTTCAGCTTGTTGGTGTAACTTGCGATGATGCTCAAGACTGTCAGTGTAGGGCAGTTCATTAATCAGCAAGGTGGCGATAAAGGGATCCATTTCTCCCCGGAGCGAGGCTGAAAAAATAGCCGCTACCTGTTGCTGAAATTCAACAATTAATGGGTAACGGTCGTAAAATCCTTGTAACTCCTGCGGATTGAATGTGTAAATCTGCGTTGCCGGCAGGGTCGTAAAACCCGCATCGATCTGGAGCAAATCGTTGATTTCGCCATCAAGGAAAGCAAAATACTGTTCCATTATTAACCTCTTTCGATTATTAGATGGGTAGTGCCGTGCGTTGAGTATTATACGACGAAGGTGAGTTTGCGTAGGTTCGATCAACATGGAAGCCTCATTCCTGCGAATACGCTACGCTATTCGGAGTTACAGGCTACACGCTAGGGTCGAAATATGTCTATTTCCAGCCCGTCGATCATGCAGTATAGTCGTTTGCCCTGATTACCGGACTCATGAGTAGTGCATACTATTCTTTAAAAACGCGCACCATGATCACCCTCGTCATTCCGCCATGGACTGGCGGAATCCAGTGCCAAGGACGGCTGCCTAGGAGTCGGTAGCGGCATCAGGGTTACATTCCGCTCCCGTAGTCAGCCGACCCGTCACCTCCCTGTGACGGGATTCCGCCCATCCCTGGCGGAATGACAGCATGGAGGATCGAGGGATACCCACTACCCGCAACGGATGAGGAATGGGCGTCATACAAACGTATACCTTGATGTCCGTGAATCAACGCAAATGGCTATAATGCTTGTCGTTGGTAGTCACCAGTGTTGTGCCCAGAGACAGGGCCGTTGCCGCAATCAGGGCATCGGCCATTTGCAGGTTATGGCTGAGCACATACGTTATCAGAACGTCTGTGTCAACCAGCATCAGTCAAAATGCCGAGGCTGGCGCAGCGCACGCACTTGTTGGTCAACACTGAGGCGTGTAGCGTGATCCGCATCGGCCCACAGGCCGAAGGCCGGATTGCGCTCTGCGCGGTGTATCGCTGACCAGTTGCGCGACAAGCCCCGCCGTTCAGGGCGGGGAAGGATAGCGCGCGGCGCGGGAATCCCCC
>SKOM01000129.1 GCA_007120095.1 Candidatus Competibacteraceae bacterium
AGCGGCAAATCCCTTTGCCAGGTTATGGAGGCAGTCCTGCCTCTTGGTAGTATTAACGTTGATGCCGGAAAAATTTTTAAAGGGCAACGGAATTTTTCTTCTATCGCCTAATTGAATATAGACATAATTGAACATCCCCCCGCGCATTCCCATACGCGCTGGCAATCCCCCCGAAAACTAACCGGGCGCAAAGGTAGAATTTTCTCGTAATCTTGCACGAAGGAGATTCTGCATGAAGAAGTCACGATTTTCGGACAGCCAGATCCTGGCGGTTCTCAAGCAAGCCGAGTCCGGCGTTCCGGTCCCCGAGCTGTGCCGGGAGCACGGCATCAGCAGTGCGACGTTTTACAAGTGGCGCTCCAAGTTCGGCGGCATGGACGCCTCGCTGATGGCCCGGCTCAAGGAGCTTGAGGATGAGAACCGACGCTTGAAGAAGATGTACGCCGAGGAGCGCATCAAGGCCGAGATCCGCAAGGAAGCCCTTGAGGGAAAGTTGTAAAGCCATCTCGCCGCCGCGAGATGGCCAAGGAAGTGGTTTTGAAGCACGGGATCAGCATCCGCTTGGCCTGTGAGTGCATGAGCGTCAGCCAGACCTGCTATCGCTATCAGCCGATCCTGAGCGATGAGAATGCCGAGATCGCCGACTGGCTGGTTCGACTGACGGCCAACCAGCGTAACGGGGGCTTTGGCCTGTGCTTTCTGTTCCTGCGCAACGTCAAGGGCTTTGGCTGGAACCACAAGCGGGTCTACCGCATCTACTGGGAGTTGGAGTTGAACCTGCGGATCAAGCCGAAGAAGCGGATTGTTCGGGAGAAACCTGAGCCGCTGGCTGAGCCCCAGATGATGAACGAATGCTGGTCGATGGATTTCATGCACGATCAACTCGAGGATGGCCGCAGCTACCGACTGTTCAACGTCATCGACGACTTCAACCGGGAAGGCTTGGCCATCGAGGTCGACTTCTCGCTGCCCTCAGAGCGGGTTATCCGGGCGCTGGAGCAGATCATTGAATGGCGCGGGAAACCGAAGGTGCTGCGTTGCGACAATGGTCCTGAATACATCAGTGCAGCGGTGTCGACCTGGGCAGAGCGTCGCGGCATCCGACTGGAATACATCGAACCCGGCAAGCCCCAGCAGAACGCCTATATCGAACGCTACAACCGAACCGTTCGCTATGACTGGCTGGCGCAGTTTCTGTTCGAGACGATCGATCAAGTCAGGGAGTTCGCCACCCGTTGGCTGTGGACCTACAATAATGAACGGCCGAACCTGGGCCTCGGAGGCATCACCCCAAAACAGAAGTTGGCCATGGCGGCCTGAGCTCTACTTTTGTGCTCAGTTAGAAAAGGGGGGATTACCCCAGGTCTACAACCGCTGCAAGCGTCGAAACTAGTGACATGCCTTCGTATCTAATAAAATCATTGAAATATTGTCCCACCCACCCTGTTCCAGTGCCTGTTTCAGCAATCGCTGGCCTAACTGATCAATCAGCGTGTCGATAGCACCCAGCTGTTCACCCAGCAAGTTTTCATCGACTAGACCATGCAATCCGTCCGTGCAGACGAGGAGGCGATCACCGTGCTGGAGTTCGGGTAGGGGTTCGATACTACAGCGATAGCGTTCCTTGCCGATCCAGTTTGTGAGCGTGTGACCATCGTCAGTATCATGGCTATCACGGGGATCGATCAGACCCAGTCGAGTGTTGCGCTCGGTGACGGTGTCGTCCAAGGTCAGCCGTTTGAGCATCCGGTTGCGACACCGGTAAATACGGCTGTCGCCACTGCTGAACTGCCAGCAACCGTGCCGACTCAGCATGATTCCGGCTAACGTGCAACCCATACCGGCCAGAGCCGCATGATTGGCCGCTGCCTGCAGCACCGCGTGATTGGCTTTCTCGATGGCATCCGACAGCGCCTGGCGGAATGCTTCGGGCGTTTGGTGTTTCACCATTGCGTAGAAGTGCCGTTCCAGCGTGAGCAGAGCAAGGCGACTGGCGGTGTCACCACCCTGCGTCCCCCCTATGCCATCGGCTACTGCGAGCAGAAAACCGTAATCTTGGAGAAAGTCATCATCGGCGGTAAGCTTGAGCAACAGGTCACCACGGTTTTTAAGATGACGCCCGATCAGAATATGATCCTCGTTGCGGGTGCGAACCAACCCGGTTTCGGTGCAGCCGAAAATCGTGTAGCCAAACATCAGACAATCCTTACTGTAAAGACGACACCAGCTAGGGCGAGTCGGTCGCCGTCGTTCATCGGATAACGTTGCTCGGCAGGCAACCGCCGATTATTAAGTTCCGTCGTATTGGTAAAATTGCTGCCGAAGGTAAGCTGGTCAAGAGGTGTGAGCCACCACCGTCCAGTCTCGAAATCAAAACGGCAATGCCGACGATGGATCATGCGGATGCGGTCACTATTTGGTAACGGTTTGATCTGAACCTGAGCAGGGTTGCCGGGGTATTCCTGGCCGACCAGATTGCCCGGTTCGACACGGTAACAGTCTCCGGTGTCAGACATTTCCAAATACAGTAGGGCATTCCCGCCCTGAGGCCGAGTAACTTGCAGTGTTTCACTGCTGTTGGACGAGTGGGAAATGGTTTGATCATCGACAGGTTCAACTGGAGTCGGATCTGTCGCGACTTCCCTCGGCTGGATAGCCCCAAGGAACTCGCGGCATACCTCGCAGATGAAAGCCTCTTCCGAGTTAACGTGAGTGCATTTCGGGCAATCCTTGACATATTGCGTCATTTTAACGGCTCTTTGGCAGTATGGTCGTTACCGAGTGCTTGATGAAGAGACTGGCGCTTGGTAGTGTCTATCACACCGATCAGAAACTGTTGATCGTCAGAGCCGAGTCCAATATCAAATTGATTTAAAGGGGTGGATTCGATGACGGAGCGCAGAGTCTGGCCACGAGCACTCAGATAATGCACGGTTTGGTTGGCGGAACCTGCCAGCGGATGTACGGCCGGTCGCTGCTGATCGAATACCCCAGCGACCAGCACGTCAGTTCGAGCCAGAAGAGCTATGGCATCTCGGCCGCGCTTAGTGAGAGTGGCATGCGGATAGCCGCTGAATATGAGCACGTTCCAGTTCGGACGTAAGGTCGCCAGCCCCTCCAGCAGTTGGGTCAAGGCTGCGGCCTGGACAAACGGTTCGCCTCCTGAAAGCGTGATTCCGTCCAATGCGAGATCTAGTACTGAAATTCGCTTCAGTACCTTATCCACGGCGACCTCACGGCCAGCTTCGGGGTTCCACAGATGTGGTGTGATGCAACCACGGCAGCTCAACGGGCAACCGGCTACCCAGAGAGCTAATCGGCGGCCCGGACCGAGAGCGGTTACAGGATAAGCCAGATGAGCGAGTCGCAACTTCATTCGGATACCTCCACGATAGTCAACTCGAACCTATAGGATGCTTCAACGCCGTGGTCGGTGAGTTGTTCCAAAATCAAGACGCTTTGTTGTTCCACCCCGTGATCGAACAGCCAGCGGGCGAGGGGGTTGACCAGAGCGGTGTCGAGCAGGTTGCGGATGCCACGTCCGCCATGGTCTAGATGGTTTCTTGCCAGATCAACCAACATTTGCCGTGCGTTGGCACTAATTGTGAGGTCAATGTCGCGTTCCGTGGCCAGGGTATTGACTAGATTACTCAGCAACAGATCAAGGATCTCCTCGTCCACCGGTGGACGAATAAAATCGAAAACAACAAAATTGTCGCCGAAGCGGTTAAGTATTTCCGGTCGACCCAGGATCAGGTTGAAATGCTCGCGGATCGCCTTGAGGATGGTTTCACGCACCTGTGAATAGGGCATCTCGGGGCTGACCAGTTCCAGACGCGGACCGTCCGCTTGCTCCGACATTGCAACCGTGCCCAAGTTGCTGGTAAAAATCAAAATACACTCCGAGAAGTACACGGTTTCACCCTGACCACTGGTCATGCGACCGTCATCTAACAATTGTAGGAACTTGTCGAAGATGCGTGGGTGTGCCTTCTCGATTTCGTCGAACAACAGTACTGAAAACGGATGTTCCTTGACTTGGTTGGTGAGCTGACCACCCGATTCGTAACCACGGTAGCCGGGTGGTGCACCGAGCAAGCGTTCGGCAGCATGTTCTGCGGAGTATTCACTCATGTCAAAACGCAGCAGCCGCTCCTCGCTGCCGAATAACAAAGTAGCCAGGGCCTTGGCCAATTCGGTCTTGCCCACTCCAGTCGGACCGGCGAAAAACAGCACAGCACGCGGACGCTGACTCCGAGCACCGCTACCGGCCGCCAGTCCCAGCCGGGCTCGCTTGATGCTATCCAACACTCGCGCGGCGGCAGTGGTTTGGCCTTTAATGCGAGAGGAGATATACGCCTCGGCTTTACTTAGGTGTTGATGATCAAGAGTATTCCATTCGTTATGGGTGATGCCATACTTATAACGTTCAATCAGCGGTTCAACCGGTTCCAGCGGGATATGCTCTTGACGGGATAGACCGACCAGCTTGTTTAGCTCGTAATAGCTGAGGCCCTCGGTCAGGGCACTGAACCGTGTGAGCAGCTCGGAAGACGGCGCAGTACTTGGGGCGGCATGAAATGCTGAATACATCGTTTGGCAAAACCGCGTGCGTTCTCGCCGCTCCGGCCGATCGAGAGTAATCGAGCGGGTACGAGGGTTGTCGACGTACAGAAAGGTCGGTAAATCATTAATTTTATCACAGACCAGAATCAAGGTATTATGCCAGCGCCCATCGTCGCGGATAACCTCCTTGCACTCTAGGGAGGCTTTGAGCAGCCGAGTGAACAGGGCAAGCTCTGATCGGGATAAATGATCGGGCGAGGCCAACAAACGAGAAGCCAGGTTGAAGACAAATGCGCTTGGATGATGAGTGTTGCGCAGCGCATGGGATAAGGCCACTAGCGCTGCATGTGGATCGGCTGGTTCGCCAGGACGGGGACAGAGAGCGGGTATGTTAGCCTGATCAGTCGTCGGATGAATCTGACGGAACCGTTCTTCCATGTCGGTTTCGGCAAAGCTCAGGCCGTCCAAGGGATCGTAAAGACCGACGATCTCATAGCCGAGGCCAGTGAGAAAACGGCGCAGGAAACCGCTTAGATCATCGCCGTCGATCCAGCATTGCTGGCCGTTGCGGGTCAGCGGATACGACACCAGGTCAAGAATGTTGCCATGCACTAACAACAGGCTCTTGATGTGGATGAAGCGAGCCAGTTCCCGAATCCAACGTGGTGTATCGTTATCGATAATGATCAACTCAAGTATCTCCCATCGTGCTGACGCGCTACCAGATGATGCGTCTCTTCGTCGTTGTCGTCGTCTTTCCAGTCTGCGGGTGATTCCAGTACTGCGATGGACCCGTCTGGAATTGAGCGTTCGAAGGGAATCTCGCACTGCCAACCCTCTGCAACCAATTGCCGTACCAGCGTCTTGAGATCGCGACACCAAACGGCCTCCTGCTGTCGCAAGTGTTCGATTTCAGTTGCACTCAGCGGCGCTTTGGTGCCTGTTTTGCGCTCATGATGTAGAGTGAAGGCCATACGACCATCCGGGTGGATCACCGCTTGCACAGACTCACCGCCGGGAACCCGCAGCAAGGCATGGCTCGGGGATGCACTGTCGTCGGCATGGAAGTCAGCCAGCATGCGGTAGCCCAGGTTTTCCAGATGGTGCTTGATGCTCTCTTGCAGGGCCGGGCGTACCAACTCGCGGGTAACCCGCTGTTCGATGTTGAGCCTGATGGCCTCGAACCGTTGCTCCAGCCACTCCAGGGAACCCGAGGTGATCTCACTGTGTGCCAGCAATCGTTGCAAACGCTCGATGAGCGCGTCCAGTTCGTTGTCAGCTTGTTTGTCCAGATACCGGTAGTACAAGGTTTCGTCGAGCAGGGCTTCGGTTCGCTCCAAAAGACGTCGACGCCCTTGCTCTTCCCGCTCTAGCATCGTGTGCCAACTGTTCAGCGTCCGCAATACGGTCGTATGCAAAGAACTAACCGAAGACGGGGTAGGCCCAGTAGCATCTGACATTCGCAAGCGTTCCGCCTGCGCCCGGAGGCGACCAAAGGGTGCCGAATCATCGTGGAGCAGGACGTTCGGGAGTGTATCCAGCAACTGGAGGATCTCATCCAGTTGCTGGCAGGCTTGTTGCCAGCCCTGATCATCTCGTGCAGCAACGAACCCAGTGGCTGGTTTCCTGTCACTATCGGAGTCTCCGGTGACCGACTGTAAGCCGGTATCGACCATTTGTTGTTGCAGAACCCGCAGGGCTTGCCATTGATCGTTGAGCTCCTGCATAGCAGCCGCCTGCTCGGTCTTGTAACGCTGCCACTCGGCTCGCCTGGCCCGATCCTGCTCAGCCGCTCGCCGTGCTGCCTCCGCCCTTTGTTCGACTAACACCTTGACTCCGCGAGCCACGGTGAGGGTGCCGGCGGTAACTGCAGCGACAGGCAACGCCACAATCAGCATAGGCAATGTAGGTACGACGATGGTTTCACCACTCATGGTTTGGTTTCCTGTGTGCTTGTGCTTGTGATTAAGATGGTAGTAAATCCCTTTGCCGAGTAGGGAGGCGATCCTGCCTCCTGTAGTATTAACGTTGATGTAGGGGAAATTTTTAAAAGAGCAAATGAACTCAAGATTCCCTCATTTTTAAAGCAATATCCTCGAATCTCGGGCACAGATTTTGACAGTGGGCGTTATTGTCCCATACGCATCAACCGGACACGGTAGGCATTATCCTTGTAAAGCCAATTGACATGGCCGTCGACAAAATCAACATACCAAGCGTAAGGGCCATAACTGGTATAGTGGGAAGATGACCAATAAACTCCACTAGGAGTGTTCGGAAAGGCCTCGGCGACAATGGTAGGACGCTGATAACTACCAGAACATCGGCTGTAATCGTCATATTTAGACCATGCTCGTTTGCCACTGGAACAATGCACCAGTGTGTGTAATTCTTCCTTGGTGGGCACACGCCAACCTGAAGAATCTGGCAGAGGAATCTCTCCGGCAATTAACTGATGCCAGCTATAGCGATTTGCTTGCCCGGTACAGGTACGCCCATCCCACCGTTGCCCTACGCTACATCGCTGCCAATGCAGTCCGGTGGTGGTGTCTTCGATGATGTCGTTATTGCTACCAAGAACCTGGTAGCGGTCAGCAATCAAAGTCCTTGGTGTGGGTACTTGTGGTGAAGTTGCCGGGGAACGGGTTTGTCGATTCGCGGCGGGTTGAGTCGTGGGCGTTGGAGTCGAACGTGCGACAGGTTCCGTAGTGGGCGTTGGAGTCGACCGCGCGACAGGTTCCGTAGTGGGCGTTGGAGTCGACCGTAAACTAGGTTCCGTCGCTTGTGGTGCGCTGTCGGTGTCTTGATTGGCGAAATACATTAATGCACCAAGTGCAGCAAGGACAGCAATTACAGTCGTCCCTGCACCTACGGCCTCACGGATCAAGCGCAGAAAGGGAGTTCCCACCCGATAGGACAAGGGGATTGTGAGCGTGCCGCCATTGGAGTCGATGATCAACTGGTTGGTGCTTTGGGTGCCGA
>SKOM01000204.1 GCA_007120095.1 Candidatus Competibacteraceae bacterium
CTTACCACTACATCAGTACCGCAAGCCCTAAACTCACAACTGATGGCAGTCAAGCTTATAAGGCTCCCACAAGCGCCCTCTCAATCTCTATCAGTCTTCCCAAATTTTAAAGATCAGTGCAATGAGCTGGACTCACCGAGTTTTTCTCGACCCGCAGAACCCAACGCATGGCGTCGGACTGGTGTTTGGGGTTGCATACTAGACAAGAACCGCCATTCTACAGACTTCGACACATTCGTCAATGCCTGAGAGCAATTTTTTCACTCTCTTAAAAAAAGCCAGTAAATCATATGGCATTCGTAAATACCCCACAGCCCCTACTCAGCGCTGTGGGGTATTAAGGCCGATTTAAGCGTGAATCAAGGCGATCAGCGGCACAATCAATAGCGCCACGATGTTGATAACCTTAATCAATGGGTTAATGGCCGGTCCAGCCGTGTCCTTATAGGGGTCACCCACGGTATCACCGGTCACCGAGGCTTTGTGAGCTTCCGAACCCTTGCCACCGAAATTGCCGTCTTCGATGTATTTTTTAGCGTTATCCCAGGCACCACCACCAGCGGTCATGGAAATCGCAACAAACAGACCGGTGACGATGGTACCGACCAGCATACCGCCCAGCGCTGCCGGCCCCAGAACCACGCCAACAACGATCGGGGCTAACACCGGAATCATCGCAGGCAGCACCATTTCCTTAATGGCCGCTTTGGTCAGCATATCAACGGCGCGGGAATAATCAGGTCGGGTCGTCCCTTCCATAATTCCAGGAATGTCCTGGAATTGGCGCCGGACTTCCTTAACTACCGCACTGGCTGCCCGACCCACGGCGTCCATCGACATGGCAGCAAACAGGTAAGGAATCAATCCACCGATGAACAGACCGATAATAACCAACGGATCCGATAACAAGAAAGTCAGGATCATACCCTCTTGAGACAAGGCGTGGGTGTAATCGGCAAACAGCACCAAGGCCGCCAAACCGGCCGAGCCGATGGCATAACCTTTGGTGACGGCTTTAGTGGTATTACCCACGGCATCAAGCTGATCGGTGATGTTGCGCACTTCCGGGGGCAGATTGGACATTTCGGCAATCCCACCGGCGTTGTCGGTAATCGGTCCATAGGCATCCAAGGCCACGACCATACCGGTCATCGACAGCATGGTGGTCGCTGCAATACCCAGACCGTAGAGACCAGCTAACTCATAAGCCCCCCAGATACTGGCACAAACGGCAACCACCGGCCATGCGGTGGCGCGCATAGAAACACCCAAACCGGCGATGATATTGGTCGCGTGACCTGTCAAAGAGGCTTCAGCAACATGCCGCACCGATTTATATTGGGTGCCGGTATAGACCTCGGTAATCCAGACCATGAAAGCGGTTAAGGCCAGACCAATCAAGGCCGCACCGTAAAGACCCCAAACATTACCGCCTTCACCCATCATGATGAAGGTGATGGGCAGAAACAAAACAGCCGCCAATGCTCCAGAGGCCAGCATCCCTTTGTACAGCGCCCCCATAATGGAGCCGCCCTCCTCTACTTTAACGAAGAACGTCCCAGCAATTGAGGCGATAATTGAGGCAGCACCCAATACCAGGGGGAACATCCACGCGGCAAAGCCATAGGTTTCACCCAACAATAAAAAACCCAACAGCATAGTGGCAATCACGGTAACGGCATAGGTTTCGAACAAATCGGCCGCCATGCCGGCGCAGTCACCGACATTATCGCCGACATTATCGGCAATCACCGCCGGATTACGCGGATCATCTTCGGGAATACCCGCCTCAACTTTACCGACCAAATCAGCGCCAACATCAGCACCCTTGGTGAAAATCCCCCCGCCCAAACGGGCAAAAATGGAGATCAGTGAACCACCAAAGGCCAGGCCGATCAGGGCATGCAGGGCTTTATAAGGATCAACCTCGCCTTGGCCACCCGATACGATGGCAAAATAACCGGCAACGCCCAGCAGACCCAGACCAACGACCAGCAAGCCGGTTACAGATCCACCACGGAAAGCGACGGCCATCGCCGGTTTTAAACCGTTCTGGGCAGCATCCGCAGTACGCACATTGGCACGTACGGCGACAAACATACCGATATAACCCGCCAGACCGGAAAACACGGCACCCACCACAAAGCCACCGGCTGTCCATACGCCAAGCTGTGGAATCAAGGCCAACACAACCGTGATAATCACTCCCACAATGGCAATCGTGGTGTATTGGCGATTCATGTAAGCGTTAGCGCCCTCCTGCACGGCCCGTGCAATTTCCTGCATACGCTCATTGCCTGCGGGTTGGGCCAAAATCCAGCGGGTTGACCAAACCCCATAAGCGATAGCCAATGCACCGGCTAACAGTGGAAGCCAGAGTGCAAGCTGATATGACATGAGTAAAACCTCCCAGTGTGATGAAAACAACAACGCCTGGCACCGTTGAGATACCCTACGTCGCGAATTCGAACAGTTTCTTTATGTTTCTGAAGTAATCCACCGACTCCAGTGTCGATAAAAGTATGACGTAAAACGCCGGCTATTGTGAATGTTTGATGACTTTAGCACAAACACAATCGCCCATGACCACCACAATCTACTTTGATCAAGACACATTACTGTCTACAATGCAGGCAATTACTCCTGCTCCACTTAAATAACATATTCCCCGAGGCCTACTATGCGCAAACGTGACACCACGCTCACCACCGACCAAAAAGCCCTCGCCATTAACCTTGATAAGTACAAATACGGATCGATCGTCGAAATCGGTGCCGGTCAGGAAGTCGCCCGACGCTTCTTCCAGGTCGGTGCCGCTGCAGGGACGATTGCCAAAACCATGTCGGCCTATGATATGGCAGTCAGTGATGACATCTACGGTCCGGTCGATCGCTATGTCAGCCGAGCGCGACTGATGCAGATGCTTGACAAAGAATTCGAGCAAGTGGTGAATCGCTTAGCGAAGGTACGGCCAAATAACACCACATTTTTCGCCTATGCGGCCACAGTCACCGCCCGCAGTTTCAAGCAACAAAATGAATGCCACGGCTGGATCGGTATCCGTTTGCAGCTCCACCCCAGCGCCCCGCCCAGCGATATCATCATGCATGTGCGCATGTTAGACAATGACAACGCGCTGCAAGCTGACGCCTTAGGCGTACTGGGCGTCAACTTAGTTTACGGAGCTTTTCACTATCATAACCACCCTGAGTGGATTATTGAGAGCCTGACCGACAACCTCGGTTATGATCGCATTGAGGTTGATGTGGTCCATTTCGCCGGCCCTTACTTTGAGGAAGTTGAAAACCGGCTGATGAATCTGCATCTGATTCGCAGTTGGCTGACTCGAGCCGTAGTGTTCAATCCAGACGGCCAAGTGGTGGTACCCGGGGAGTTATTTTACCGCAAACCCATTTTAGTGATCCGCGGTTCGTTCAAGCCGATTACTAAAGTCAATGTTGATATGATGGAGACCAGTCGCCGCCAATTCATACAATTGGCCGGAGTTGATGAATCACAGTTGATTTCACTGGCCGAGATCACCATGAACACTCTGATATCGGGTGACAATGTTGACGATGCCGATTTTCTGGCCCGAGTCGATCTGCTCGCCTCGCTGGGCTATACGGTCATGATTTCTGACTATGTGCGGTTTTTCCGTCTGCGGGCCTATCTGCGCCGTTACACTCAAAAACGCATCGGCATTGTGCTTAGCGTACGCGATTTCACCCCACTGTTTGACGAAAAATACTATGCCGGTATCGAAGGAGGGATTTTAGAAGCGTTTGGCAAGCTTTTCCCCGACAATACACAGGTGTATGTTTACCCCTCACAGCCGCGCGGCGCCACCACTCTGACTACCTTGGCCGATGTGCAAGTCCCCCATCATCTGCGTCATCTACTCGCGCATCTGATGGAAAATAATAAGCTCATCGGGGTTGAACATTATGACGATACTCTGTTGCACATCGACGCCAGCGAAGTACTGGGCGAATTACGCAGCGGTCGCGGTGAATGGGAGCACTGTGTACCTGAGGTCGTTGCCGAGCGGATTATCAGTCAACGACTGCTGGGCTTCGACAGCGAGTAGTCCGGTATGACCCGCGACAGCCAGTTTGCGCTAATCCGCCAGCGCCGTTTCGGGCCGCTGTTTCTAACCCAGTTTCTAGGGGCATTTAACGATAATGTGTTCCGCAATGCCCTAATTATCATGATTGCTTTCCAGGCCAGCGATATCAGTTTAGACAGTAATACGTTAATTAATCTGGCTGCCGGGTTGTTTATCCTGCCATTTTTTCTGTTTTCCGCTACGGCGGGTCAGTTTGCCGACAAATTGGAAAAATCCCAGCTTATCCGAGCGGTCAAGTTGCTGGAAATCGGTATTATGACGTTGGCCTGCATAGGTTTTTTCTTCGGCAGTGTACCGTTACTGATCGCCTTGCTGTTTCTAATGGGGTTGCAATCCACTCTGTTCGGACCGCTCAAATACGGCATCCTCCCCCAGCACTTAAGCGAAGCTGAGCTGGTTGGCGGTAATGGCATGATCGAAATGGGGACGTTCCTGGCGATTTTACTGGGCACCATGCTGGGCGGCATTCTGATCGGTTTTGGGGACACCGGCGTGCTGCTGGTCGCTGTAACGGTAGTGGCTTTGGCCAGTCTCGGCTACCTGGCCAGTCGCGGTATCCCCCGAGCTGAACCCGTCGCACCCGATTTAGTCGTGAACTGGAATGTGTTCAGCGAAACCGTCCGCAATATCAAATTCCTGACGACCAACCGCACTGTTTTTCTGTCAATTCTGGGTATTTCATGGTTTTGGTTTCTAGGGGGCGCTTATCTGGCTCAGATACCCAATTACACCTTATTCACCCTGGGTGGCAATGAACAGGTCGTCACGCTGCTACTCACCTTGTTTTCCATCGGCATCGGCATCGGATCGCTGTTATGTGAAAAAATGTCCGGCCAACGGGTGGAACTGGGTCTGGTACCGTTCGGTTCCATTGGTCTGACCGTTTTCGGCTTTGATCTGTATTTTGCCGCCTCCGGCCCGCTGGCTGACCCCGGTAGCCTAGGCGCAGTCACTTTTCTTAATCAGCCGGGCAGTTGGCGCATTGTCATCGATTTTGTCTGCCTCGGCCTGTTCGGCGGCTTTTTTATCGTGCCGCTGTACGCCCTGATTCAAAGCCGCAGCGAACCCAGCCACCGTTCACGGGTGATTGCGGGCAATAACATTCTTAACGCTCTGTTTATGGTGGTTTCTGCCATTCTTGCCATCATTTTGCTGGGCGCGGGCATGAGCATTCCGCAATTATTCTTGGTGCTGGCGGTGCTCAATGCCCTAGTAGCCCTGTATATCTACACCTTAGTACCTGAATTTTTACTCCGGTTTCTGGTATGGATGCTCATTCATATCGTTTATAGAGTGCGCAAAAAAGGCTTGGCCCATATTCCGGAAAGCGGGCCAGTAGTGTTAGTGTGTAATCATGTGAGCTATGTCGATGCACTGATTATCGCCGGTTGCTGCCGCCGCCCGGTACGCTTTGTGATGGATTATCGGATCTATCATCTGTCGGTGCTGCATTTTCTGTTTCGCACCGCCGGCACGATCCCCATCGCCCCGGCTCACGATAATCCCGAACTGCTGGAAGCGGCTTTTGAGCGGATTGCCGCTTATCTCGATAAGGGCGAAGTGGTATGTATCTTTCCGGAAGGACGCTTAACCAGTGATGGTGAAATTGCCCCGTTTCGCCGTGGCGTAGAACGGATTTTAGCGCGCAACCCCGTGCCGGTAGTGCCGATGGCGCTGCGGGGGTTATGGGATAGTCTATTCAGCCGCCAGCCGGGCAGTCGCCTTGCGCGCCTGCCCCGGCGTATCTGGCCCCGCGTTGAGTTATTGCTTAATCCGCCGCTACCGGCTTCGGCCGCGACACTCAGCGTTTTACAAGATCAAGTGGTCGCCTTGCGCGGCCCGACTAAATAAACTACAGACAAAACAGGTTATTTTTAAATGATGGCAAGTAGAAGACGTGATGAGCTATCTTCCCGTAGCCGCAGACGTTTCAATTTCACCCCCGTACTGGTCATTCTGGTGATTGCCGGCGTTCTGGGACTGGGTGCCTATTGGTATGTGAACCCACAGAGCGCCCCGACCTTGGTGCGTAACTATCTGCCACAAGCGCCAGCGCGGCTGTACAAATGGGAAGATGAAACCGGGCGGGTTCAATACAGCAATCAACCTCCGCCGACAGGTGTACGCTATGAGATGATGGATTATTGGGAAGATGCTAATGTAATCCCCAGCCAGCCGAGAACGGACTGATCCGATACGCGACAAACCTCGACTTTCACAGGCCGTGGAAGATAAAATACCAAATAAGCTCGCATATTCACCGCAATAACTCAGCTTGCATATCATAAAGCTTCAGCAATCGCCTGCCCCAGGGTCATGGTGCAGGCGGTACCCCCCATATCGCGGGTCCGTGGCCCCTGACTCAACACCGTTTCAATGGCCTGGACAATGGCCATTGCAGCATCCGCATGGCCTAAATGGTCCAACAACATCGCCCCCGACCAAATCTGGCCGATGGGATTGGCAATGCCTTGTCCGGCAATATCCGGTGCCGAACCGTGCACCGGTTCAAACATTGAAGGATAATCCCGCTGGGGATTGAGATTGGCCGAGGGGGCAATACCGATAGTGCCGGTGGTGGCCGAACCGAGATCGGAAAGAATATCGCCAAATAAATTCGAACCGACCACCACATCGAACCAGTCCGGGTGCTGGACAAAATGTGCGGTGAGAATATCGACATGGTATTGGTCGCAGCGCACTTCGGGGTACTCGGCGGCCATGGCCTGAAAACACTCATCCCAAAACGGCAGGGTATGGACAATCCCGTTGGATTTAGTAGCTGACGTCAGGTGGCGCTTCGGGCGCTGCTGCGCTAATTCGAAGGCGTAGCGCAGCACTCGATCCACTCCGTGACGGGTAAATACATTCTGCTGAATCACCACTTCATCCGGGGTACCGGCATAGATCCGCCCGCCGATTTCGGAGTATTCGCCTTCGTTATTCTCGCGCACCACCCAATAATCGATATCGCCGACCGCGCGCCCCGCCAGCGGCGAGTGAATGCCGGGCATAAGCCGCACAGGGCGCAGATTAATGTATTGGCGAAATTCCCGTCGAATCGGGATGAGCAACCCCCACAGGGACACATGATCCGCGACACCGGGAAAGCCCACAGCTCCGAGAAAAATCGCATCATGTTGGCGGATTTGCGCTAAACCGTCCTCAGGCATCATCCGGCCATGGTGTGCGTAGTATTCACAACTCCACGGGAACGTATCCCAAGTAAACCGAATACCAAAGCGGCGACCTGCGGCTTCCAGAACCCGAATCCCCTCGGGGACAACCTCCTGACCAATGCCATCGCCGGGGATCACAGCGATGCGATAGTGGGGAGCGGTAGGCGGCTCAGGCCGCAGGTTCTTCATTGGAGGCATATTGGGTAACATCCAGCGTAGTTGAGAATCGTCCAGGTCCTTAGGTAAGATCAGGCCGTTGTCATGCGATTTTTTTACCGACAGCAAATATCTTAGCGCTTAGCCTCAGCGGTATCAATTGACGCCGACCCGGCACAGCATGATGATTCGGGATGCAAGCCTCAAGTTTTAGGGTTAAACTGCGCGTTTGCCAACCTGTAGTCTGTAGCGCTCCCTAGTTATTTAGCTTTTGAGGAATCCTATTCGATGAGTGACAGCTATCTCTTTACTTCAGAATCTGTTTCAGAAGGCCATCCTGACAAAGTCGCTGACCAAATTTCCGATGCCGTACTGGACGCCATGATTGCGCGTGATAAACACGCCCGAGTCGCGGTAGAAACTTTGGTCAAAACCGGTGTTGCCATCGTCGCTGGTGAGGTCACCACCAGTGCTTGGGTCGATTTAGAAGACCTAGTGCGTAAAGTCATCACGGATATCGGCTATGATTCCTCCCGTGTCGGTTTCGACGGTGCCACTTGCGGTGTACTGAATATCATCGGCAAACAAAGCGTAGACATTGCCGGGGGCGTTGATCGCGCTAAACCGGAAGACCAGGGTGCCGGTGATCAGGGCCTGATGTTTGGCTATGCCTGCAACGAAACCGAAGCTCTGATGCCGGCACCGATTCAACTCGCTCATCGTCTGGTAGAACGCTTAACCGAAGCTCGCAAATCGGGTCTGCTCAACTGGCTGCGTCCGGATGGAAAATCTCAGGTCAGTTGCCGCTATGTCAACGGGCAGGTCACCGGCATTGACGCCGTAGTCGTCTCGACCCAGCATAACCCCGAGGTCAAACAATCGGATCTGCATGAAGCGGTGATGGAGTTGATCATCAAGCATGTCATTCCCAGCGAATTACTGCATCGCGACACCAAATTCCATATCAACCCCACAGGCAGTTTCGTCATCGGCGGCCCGGTGGGCGATTGCGGATTGACGGGGCGTAAAATCATTGTCGATACCTATGGTGGCATGGCCCGCCACGGCGGCGGAGCCTTCTCAGGCAAGGATCCGTCCAAAGTCGATCGTTCCGCCACCTATGCCGGACGCTATGTGGCCAAGAATATCGTCGCGGCCGGTCTGGCGGATAAATGCGAAATTCAAATCAGTTACGCCATCGGGGTTGCCGAACCCACTTCAATTTCGGTGACCACCTTCGGCACCGGCAGAGTATCCGATGAGCGCATTGTGCAACTGGTCCGAGCCCATTTTGACCTGCGTCCCTACGCGATCAGCCGGATGCTGGATTTGCTGCACCCGATGTTTCAGGCGACCGCCGCTTACGGCCATTTTGGCCGCCGGCCCCAAGACATGACCTACACCTGGGTCGATAATGACCAAACCGAACAAACCGAAACCTTCACCGCGTTCACCTGGGAACGTACTGATAAAGCCGAGGCTCTACGAGCTGACGCCGGACTAAAAGGAGAACCGTCATGAGTCAAGACTACAAAGTTGCCGATATAGACCTTGCCGCGTGGGGCCGCAAGGAAATCGAAATGGCTGAGATTGAAATGCCAGGGCTGATGGCACTGCGCGAAGAATACGGTGCCCGTCAGCCGCTGAAAGGCACCCGCATCGCCGGTTGTCTGCACATGACGATCCAGACCGCCGTATTGATCGAAACCTTGACCGCGCTCGGTGCTGAAGTCCGCTGGTCATCGTGCAATATTTTCTCTACCCAGGATCAGGCGGCTGCCGCGGTCGCCGCCGCCGGGATTCCGGTATTCGCGTGGAAAGGGGAAACAGAGGACGAGTACTGGTGGTGTGTGGAGCAAACCATCCACGGTCCTAATGGCTGGACGCCAAATATGATTCTCGATGACGGCGGTGATCTCACCCAGGTCATGCACACTCAATACCCCGAATTCATGGCTGAAGTGCGCGGTATTTCCGAAGAGACCACCACCGGGGTATTGCGTTTATACGATATGGCGAAACAGGGCACCCTGCTGTGCCCGGCCATCAATGTGAATGACTCGGTGACCAAATCAAAATTTGATAATAAATACGGCTGCCGTGAGTCGCTGGTTGATGGCATCCGCCGTGCCACCGATGTCATGATGGCCGGGAAAATTGCCATGGTCTGCGGCTACGGCGATGTCGGCAAAGGTTCGGCAGAGTCACTGCGCCGGGCCGGCTGTCGGGTGATGGTCTCCGAAGCCGATCCCATCTGTGCCTTGCAAGCGGCCATGGAAGGTTATGAAGTGGTCACTATGGAAGACGCCGCACCACGGGCGGATATTTTCGTCACCGCCACGGGCAACACTGGTGTCATTACCATCGATCATATGCGGGCGATGAAAGACCGGGCGATTGTCTGTAATATCGGCCATTTCGATAATGAAATCCAAGTTGATGCGCTGAAAAACTACAAGTGGGATAATATCAAACCACAGGTTGACCAAATTGAATTCCCCAACGGCAAAAAAATGATTTTGCTCGCCGAGGGGCGTTTGGTGAATTTAGGCTGTGGTACCGGCCATCCCAGCTTTGTCATGAGCGCCTCGTTCTCCAATCAGGTGCTGGCGCAAATGGAACTGTGGAATAACCACAGCCAGTATGAAAAACAAGTCTATGTGTTACCTAAACACCTCGATGAAAAAGTCGCGGCTTTGCACCTGGACAAACTCGGTGCCCAACTCACTCAACTCACGCCCGAGCAAGCGGAGTACATTGGAGTCAGTCCCACAGGGCCGTTCAAAAACCACGAGTACCGCTACTGACGGATCACGTTATGGCTCACCCCAACCCAGTCATCAGTTGCGAGTTTTTCCCGCCTGTCGACGCTGATGCCTTGCAGAGATTGCAGCAGACTGCCGAGCGATTGCAGGCCATTAAGCCCGAATATTTTTCGGTAACCTATGGCGCTGGCGGCACCACCCAAGAGCGTACTTTGGCAACTGTATTCACGTTACAGGAACACAGCCGTATTCCGGTTGCTCCGCATTTGACCTGTATCGGCTCAACTCGCAGCGGCGTGCGTGAGATATTGGCACACTATCAGCAGCGGGGCATTAATCGTCTGGTGGCTTTGCGCGGCGATTTACCGTCCGGCACTCAGTCCATCGGTGAATTACGTTACGCCAATGAACTGGTCGAGTTCATCCGTACCAGCACGGGAGACTATTTTCACATTGAAGTGGCGGCTTATCCGGAATTTCACCCGCAGGCGGACAGCCCCGAGCGCGATTTACAGCATTTTCAGCGCAAAATTCAAGCCGGGGCCAATGCGGCGATTACCCAATATTTCTTCAATGCCGACGGCTATTTTCGCTTTTTAGACGATTGTCAGCGCTTAAGCATTGAGATACCGATTGTGCCGGGTATTATGCCGATCACGAATTTCCGCCAACTGGCGCGGTTTTCCGACCGCTGTGGCGCGGAAATCCCGCGTTGGCTACGCCAAAGATTAGAACATTTCGGCGACGACCGAGCGGCTTTGTGTGCCTTTGGCGAGGATGTGATCAGTGCCTTGTGCCAGCGGTTGCTGGAACACGGCGCACCGGGTTTGCATTTTTACAGCATGAACCGCGCTGATCCGACGCTGGCCATTTGCCGTAATCTCGGACTCAGCGCCTGAACACAAGCACTCGTGCTATCATCCGCACACTTTTGTCACTTGGTTGATACATAAACTCATCATGGCTGAATTTATCGATTTTGCAATACGCCACTGGTATCTATTTCTCGGACTGTTTGTGGTTCTGGGGTTACTGGTTGGCGGTGAAGTGCTGCGCAAGCTGCGCGGTGTCAATGCGGTCAATCCCACCCAGGCCCTGCAGTTGATTAATCACGAAGACGCCATTGTGGTGGATATTCGCGATCTGAGCGAGTATAAGAAGGGCCATTTACCTGAATCGCGGCATATTCCCCTGCGGGAGCTGGATCAACGCATGAAGGAACTCAACAAGTTCCGACAAAAACCGATCATTGTGTATTGCCTGACGGATACCCGCGCCAGTACGGCCGGCGGCAAGCTGAAAAAAGCCGGTTTTGAATCCGTTCACAGTCTCCGTGGTGGCTTGGCCGCCTGGCAAAACGCTAGCCTACCGGTGACCAAAAAATGACTCAAACCGCTGATGTGGAAGTTTATTTCTCGACATTTTGCCCGTTTTGTCGCTGGGCTAAGGCGTTATTAGATCGCAAACAGATTGAATACACGCTGTACAATATTGATCAAGATCCCAGCCGCCGCCGGGAAATGACGCAGCGCAGCCAACGCACCAGTGTGCCGCAAATATTCATTGATCAGCAGCCCATCGGCGGATTCGATGAGTTGTCTACGCTCGACCGCTCAGGCCAGCTCGATCAACTATTGACCGGCACCACACCCCATTAACCCAGGAGATTTTTATTATGAGCGAGGCTCAGCAGCCCCAGCAGCGTTTTCAAATTCAGAAAATTTTTACTAAGGATATTTCCTTTGAAATTCCCGGAGCACCGCAGATTTTTCAAGAGCTGCAGAAAGGCTGGAAACCGAACATCAATATGCAGCTCAATACCAACACCCAGCGGCTGTCCGAGACCAGCCATGAAGTCGTGCTCAGCCTAACACTGACCGCCAAACAGGACGACAAAACGGCTTTTCTGATTGAGCTGCATCAAGCCGGTCTCTTTGCCTTGGAAAATTTCTCAGAACAACAACTCGGTGCCACCTTGGGTGCATTCTGCCCCAGTGTGTTATTCCCTTATGCCCGCGAATGCGTGGACTCGCTGTTGCTACGCGGCGGTTTTCCGCCCTTGACGCTGGCTCCGGTCAACTTCGAAGCTTTATACATGCAGCGCATGCAGCAACAGCAACAAGCGGCTCAAGCAGGTAATGGGGCCGAAGCCGCTGCGCCTCAGGCTTAACCCATGAGTATGCCCGTCGCTGTGCTCGGTGCCGGCTCTTGGGGCACAGCGCTGGCCTTACAGTTGCTGCGCACCGGCCAAACGGTGCGTTTGTGGGGTCATCGTCCCGAACACATCGCTCAATTGCAGGCCGAACGCTGTAACACCCGCTTTTTGCCCGATGTACCACTGCCGGATTCGCTGCAACTCAGTGCGGAGTTGGCCACGGTCCTCGATGGGGTCAAACTGGTGCTGGTCGTGGTGCCCAGCCATGCGTTTGCCGCCACTTTACAGCAGGTACACCCCTATTTACCCGCAGATTGTGATCTGGCATGGGCCACCAAAGGACTGGATCCCAACAGCCACTGTCCCCTGCATAAAGTCGCTCAGCAGCATGTCGGCCCTACCCACGCACTGGCGGTGATCTCCGGACCCAATTTTGCCCGCGAAGTCGCCTTGGGTTTACCAACAGCCTTGACGGTAGCCAGCCACACGCCTGAATGCGCTGAACGGGTCGCCCGTTTGCTGCATGGTGAGACCCTGCGCGCCTACACCAGCACCGATATGGTCGGGGTTGAACTGGGCGGAGCGATTAAAAACATCCTGGCCATTGCCACCGGCATCGCTGATGGCCTGGGTTGTGGGGCCAATGCCCGTGCAGCCGTCATCACCCGCGGACTCGCCGAACTGGTGCGCTTGGGCGAAGCACTGGGCGGACAGCGCGAGACCTTTATGGGTCTGACGGGAGTCGGTGATTTGGTGCTCACTTGCACCGATGATCAATCACGCAACCGCCGCTTTGGCTTGACCATCGGGCGTGGCCAAGGCCAGGCCCAGGCCAAAGCATCCATTGGTCTGGTTGAAGGGGCGCATGCCGTAAGGGCAGTGCTACACCTCGCCGCCCAAAACCATGTCGAAATGCCGATCTGCGAACAGGTCGGTGCCATCCTGTATCAAGACCGTTCCCCACAAGAAGCACTGCAACGTCTGCTCGCCCGCCCCCTGCGGCCCGAAGCCTAGCACCTTGCACTGGAGATTATCGGGACAATGTACGCTGCGGTAGGGGCGGTTGGAACTGCCCCGACTCGGTGTTTTTAGGCAAAATCCAGCCTCCAGCCGACTTTGCGCAGATACTCAGCTTCGGTCGCTAGATCCGCCTCAGTCAGCGGATGATCACGCAACCAGCCTGCGGGAAAGGACAACCGTAAACCACTTTTTTTCGCCTTGACCCGTATCTCCGGCAACACCTGACGGCGATGACCGCGATGGAGCAATACCGCCAGACGCAACAGTATCGACAAGCGTTGCACCGGTGATTGCAAATCGTCCGGGAGCCGACGAAACACTTTGCGGGGAAATTTACGCCGATGGCTACGGACTAAGGCTGCGATGCGCTGCTGTTCACCACTCGAAAAACCGGGCAAATCAGAATGACGGACAATATATGCGCCATGCTGATGGTAGCGGCTATGGGCAATGGACAAGCCAATCTCGTGCACCTGCGCGGCCCACGTTAACTCATCCGCAAAGCGGCTATCCTCCAAACCCCAAGGTTTAGCCACTTGCTGATAAAGATCGTGCACGGTGGCCACTACCCGTTCGGCTTGGGCCTTATCCACCGTATAGCGTTGGGAGAGCATCGTGATGGTGCGCTCGCGCACGTCCTCTTGACGGCTGCGCCCCAGCAAATCGTAAACCACCCCCTCACGCAACGCACCATCGGCCACATCGAGGTGCTCAATACCCAAGGACTCCACCACTCCTTGCAGCACCACAAAGCCACCGGTCAGCACACTGGCCCGTTCGCTGCTCAGGGCCCAACGGTCGGCCAGCGCCTGAGTGCATGAGCCAGTCTCCAATAGCGCATCCCGCAAATGACCCAAGGCTTCACGAGTAATGCCTTCCTCACACCAGCCCTCATCCACCACGATATCGCGGATGGTCCGGATCGTGCCGGAAGCCCCCATAACCGCTGACCAGCCTAAGCTCTGATAGGCTTCCAGCACGGACTCCATCTCCAACTTAACGGCCAGATCCGCACTGGCCAAGGCTGCCTCGCGCGCGGATTGATCACCGGTCACAAAGGCTTTACGCCAGAAATAGCGCCGTGTCATGCTGACACAGCCCATATTCAGGCTTTGTAACTGCAAGGGTTTAAACCCCTCACCGATAATCAGCTCAGTGCTCCCGCCGCCGATATCAATCACCAAACGCCGCCCATCCACCCCGGCACTGGTATGGGCAATACCCAGATAAATCAGCCGCGCTTCCTCGACGCCGCTGATCACTTCAATAGGATGCCCGACCACCCGCTCGGCTCGGGCTAAGAAAGCGGCACCGTTGCGGGCCTGACGCAGGGTATTGGTGCCCACGATACGCACTCTGGATTCAGGCATATCGCGCAACCGCTGACTGAACCGCCCCAAACAGGCCAAAGCCCGCTGGCGGGCGGCCCGGCTCAGGTTGTTCTGCTCGTCCAGCCCTGCTGCCAACTGCACCATTTCCTTAAAACGATCAATAATCTGTAAATTTCCATCAACTTCACGGGCAATAATCATGTGAAAGCTATTTGAACCGAGATCAATGGCAGCAATGGTGGAAGTGGGCATGTAAAACTCCTGGGGTTAACAAAGTGGGCACAGAATACGGTATCTTTAACCCTTAAAACAGCCGATACAGGAAATTTTGATGAGCCCCACTCGACACTGCCGATTATTAATCTTAGGCTCAGGCCCTGCCGGTTATACGGCGGCCGTCTACGCCGCCCGCGCCAACTTAGCGCCGGTGATGATTACCGGCTTGCAGCCGGGTGGGCAATTGACCCAGACCACCGATGTCGATAACTGGCCTGGCGATGCCGATGGCGTGCAAGGTCCCGAGCTGATGGAGCGTATGCTAAAACATGCCCAACGCTTTGACACCGAAGTCATCTTTGATCATATTCACCGTGCTGAGCTCGGCCACCGCCCCTTGCGTCTGGTCGGCGACAGCGGCACCTACACCTGTGATGCCTTGATTATCGCCACCGGAGCCAGCGCCCGTTATCTGGGGCTGGACTCAGAACAAGCGTTTATGGGTCGTGGTGTCTCAGCCTGCGCCACCTGCGACGGATTTTTCTACCGTAACCGGAGAGTTATCGTCGTAGGCGGCGGCAATACGGCGGTTGAAGAAGCCCTGTATCTGGCCAATATCGCGGCTGAAGTCACCGTCGTCCATCGCCGTCAGCAGTTTCGCGCTGAAAAAATCATGCTGAATCGGCTGCAGGAGCGAGTCGCTAAAGGTAATGTGCGTCTCAAACTGGATTGTGTCCTCGATGAAGTGTTGGGTGACTCCAGCGGCGTGACTGGTGCCCGGATCCGCAATGTGCATACCGACACCACTGAAACGCTCGATGTCCACGGCATTTTCATCGCCATCGGTCATACGCCCAACACAGAATTATTTGCTGGCCAACTGGATATGCAAGGGGGCTATATCACCGTACACAGTGGTTTACAGGGTAATGCTACCGCCACCAGCCTCCCTGGTGTGTTTGCCGCAGGCGATGTCATGGATCATGTGTACCGCCAGGCCGTGACCTCGGCCGGCACCGGCTGCATGGCGGCATTGGACGCAGAGCGTTATTTGGATAGCGAGGTGGGAAGCTGAACTGTATTGGACCGATCAAGCCTTTGATTAAAGAGAACCCTTAACGATGTTCGGCATCCGAGATGTGGAAATGGTCCGGGAGGTGGTGCGTCAAGGCGGCTTCCGTGCGGCGGCCCACCATTTAGGTGTGGCTCAATCGGCGGTATCGGCGCGTATTGCCTTGTTGGAGAAACGTCTTGGGATCCAGATTTTTGACCGTCAACAACGGCAGGTGCGCTTAACCGCCACAGGTCGGCGCTTTATTGAACAGGCAGAACGGTTGATCACCTTGCGTGATCGCATTGTGGCGGAACTGCGCCCCGAAGCCGATTATGTGGGCACCATCCGCATCGGCGTTGCCGAAACGGTCGTGCATACGCTACTGCCTGCCATGCTGCAACACCTGCGCACTGCAATTCCTAATATCCGTTTTGAACTCTCGGTGGATACCTCACCCGTGCTGGCCGAGAAGCTCACTGACGATGAGATTGATGTCGCGGTGCTGATGCGCCGCCTAGTTCCTGAGCAGGCGGTACAGTGTCCGCTGGCGACCTTCGGCATGGCCTGGTTTGCGGCACCGAGTCTTGATTTGCCTGCACAACCACTACGCACGAGTGATTTGGCGGCCCTCCCCATTGTGACGTTTTCCAACGACACCTTGCCCTACCGCGAAATCCAGCGCCTCTTTGCGGATCCGGATGTGCCCGCACCCTTGCTGCATGCCAGTGCCTCACTATCGACTATGGTGCGTCTGGTGCGCGACGGTTTTGGCATCGGCACCTTACCGGTCGTCATGGCGCAGGAAGATTGCAACGCCGAGCGCTTACGGGAATTGATCACTGAACCCGCAGCCCAGCTCTCACCACTGGATTTCGTGCTGTGTCATTTAGCCAGCCAGAACCCGGTCATCATGCAGCAATTAGTTGCTGCAGCCCGCTTCAGCGAACAGCAATGGCTTTCTGATCATAAAATATGATCGTTTAATACATTAAACGATCTATTGACGTGAACGCATGAGTATATTATGGTGCAACCCATGAACAAATTGCACTGAGGTGTCGTCAGTGGGTGGGTATGAACTGCGTCAGCGCATTCGAGCCGGTCAATTCAAAGGTCAAACCAGTGGCCAATGTCCCGGTTATCAACAGGGCAATGTGGTGATTCTGCCCGCTAGCTCGGCCGATGAATTTTTACGTTATTGCGTCAGCAACCCCAAGCCCTGTCCGATTCTCGCGGTCAGTGAACCAGGGCAGGCCAAGCTCACTCAACTCGGTCATGATGTAGACATCCGCTGTGATATCCCTGCCTATCGCGTGTTTCGTCACGGGGAAGCGGTCGCAAGCTGTGACAACATCATGGATTTGTGGCAATCGGATTTCGTGACCTTTGTTCTCGGGTGCTCCTTCTCATTCGAAGCGGCCCTGCAAAGGGCAGGCATTACCATTGGCCATATTGCCGCTCAGCGCAATGTGCCCATGTACATCACTCAGATCCCGACCCAGGCGGCCGGGTCGTTTAGCGGGCCGCTAGTGGTCAGTATGCGTGCCTTCAATCCTGCCCAAGCCATCCGCGCTATCGTGCTCTCGGAACGTTACCCTAACGCACATGGCGCACCCGTACATATCGGTGACCCTACCGCCATTGGCATTGCCGCTATTCATCAGCCGGATTTCGGTGACCCCCCGGTTCTGCAAGACGGCGATATACCGGTGTTCTGGGCATGCGGGGTTACACCGCAGTTAGCCTTACGGCAAGCAGCACCCGCACTGGCCATTACCCACCAACCCGGACACATGTTGATTACTGATCTCCCCACGGATGGCACTATCGCTTAACATCCCTGATCACCCATCCCATTACAGGAGCGCATTACCATGCACCGTTCTACTAAAACACTGGTTTCTGCTAGCCTTTGTGCGCTGTTATTTTCTCCTTTGGCCAGCCAGGCTGATGAATTAGAATCTATCACCCTGTCGGTTGTCGGTTCTTGGAGCGGTTTACCTCTACACCGACAATTTGAAGCCCCGTTCTGGGGTGAAATCTTACCCGAAGCGTCCAATCATGCCATTACCGTCAATCTGACCACCTTTGACCAAATGGGTGTGGCCGGCAGCGATGTTTACCGACTGCTTAACCAGGGGGTATTCGATATCGGCATGACCGTCGCCGATTACACCGTCAGCGACGCCCCTGAGTTAGAAGCTCTGGATGTGCCTTTGGTGGCTACCGAGGCGGATCAGGCGCGGCGCATGGTCGATGCGGCCCGACCCATGGTGGCCGATATTATGCGCGACACGTTTGGTTCTCACGTCTTAGCGATTGCTCCCTACCCCCCTCAGGTGGTGTTTTGCAATGCAGCTATCAGCAATCTGGAAGATTTACGCGGGCTTAAAGTGCGGGGTTCCGGACGTATGACCACCAAGCTGCTCGAAGCGCTCGGTGCCGAGGGCGTTAATCTGGCCTTTTCGGAAATTCCGGGAGCCTTGGAACGAGGGGTGATTGACTGTGCGATTACCGGTGCCGGATCAGGCTACAGTGCGGGTTGGTGGGAATCGTCCACTCACTTGATGACGCTGCCCTTAGGCGGCTGGGATTCTGTGGTCACGGCCATCAATCTTGATCGCTGGAACAGCTTATCACCCACCATGCAAGCCTTTCTGCAAGAGCAGATCACCACGCACTTCGAAAATCCCGCTTGGGCGGTGGCTCAGGACGCTTTGGTCAATGATATCGCCTGCCTGACCGGCAACGGCGACTGCCCAGCCGGCGATTCCGCCGCAATGATTTTAGTGGAACCCTCGACAGAAGATTTTGAACTGGCCAAACAAGTGCTGCTGGACACCGTATTACCCGACTGGGCCGCGCGTGCTGGAGGCGACTGGGCAGAACGCTGGAATAACAGCGTTGGTCAAGTGGTCGGAGTCCAAGTGCCCCTCGATTGATTGATTCCGCCAGGAGCAAACAATGAACGCCATCGGCCAAGTCATCACTATACTGCGGTTTAGCAATCGGATCATTGCCTTGCTCTGTGGCTTGGTGTTGTTGGCCACTGTCGCGTTGATTCTGACCGAAATCATCTTGAGGCAAACGCCATTCGGTGCCTTGGGCGGTTCTGACGAAATTTCGGGCTATGTAATGGCAGGTATTGCGGCTTGGGGGTTAGCCTACGCACTGATGGAACGTGCCCATGTCCGCATTGACCTCCTACAGCGCCAACTGCCCGCGCCGGGTCGCGTGATCCTGGATACCTTGTCCTTAGCCGTATTAAGTGCCACCACCAGTGTAATTGCCTATTATTCTTGGCGGGTGTTGGCCACCACGCTAGCCCGCAATTCGCGGGCTAACACGCCCTTGGAAACGCCTTTGTGGATTCCTCAGACCCTATGGTTTGCTGGCTGGGTGTGGTTTGCGCTGACGGCGTTTATTTTACTCTTGTGTGTGCTGGGTCTGTTGCTCGGTCGTTGCTGGGCTGAAGCCGAAGCGACTGCCGGCAATCGTTCGGAGTTATCCCAATGATCGGCAGTCTGGCGGTTGCACTGCTATCGCTGCTGGCGCTGTCACTGCCCGTAGGCGTGGTGTTGTTTTTGCTCGGCTTCGGGGTTGACCAGTTTTTCTCCCCGTTTCCCCTGATCCGTGGCCTCGGCCAAATGGTCTGGTCTTCATCCAATAGCTCATTATTGATTGCTATTCCATTTTTTGTGCTACTGGGTGAAATCCTTGTCCGTGCGGGCATCGCCGAGCGAACATTCAAAGCCCTGGATACTTGGTTATCGTGGTTACCGGGTGGTCTGATCCACGCCAACATCGGCACGGCGACCGTGTTTTCTGCAACCTCGGGTTCCTCAGTGGCTACGGCGGCCACGGTGGCTACCGTGGCGATGCCTCAAGCCTATAAGCTCGGTTATAACCCCAAGCTGTTTTCCGGAGCCATTGCGGCCGGTGGTACCTTGGGGATTATGATCCCCCCCTCGATCAATTTAATTGTCTATGGGTTTTTAACTGAGACCTCCATCCCGCGTCTGTTTCTGGCCGGTCTGATACCGGGATTGCTGCTGGCTCTGAGCTTTATTATCGTCACGGCTATCATCTGCCAGATCAAACCCTCGTTGGGCGGGCCGCGTCGGCGTTTCAGTTGGCGTCAGCGTTTGCAGAGCCTGCGCGATTTAATCCCCATTGCCGTGCTGTTTATGGTCGTCATCGGCTCAATCTATCGGGGCTGGGCGACACCGACAGAGGCCGCAGCGTTGGGTGTTGCCATGGCCTTATTGATTGCGGCCCTGAATCGCGGTTTGGGTCTGGCGATACTACGCGATGCGTTGCTCGGCACTGTAAAAATTACCGCAATGATTATGTTTATCATCATTGGGGCGTACTTTCTTAACTACACTTTGGCCTCCGCTGGCCTGGGTCGGGAGCTGCAAGCCTTTCTCAGCGGCCTTGATCTTGGGCCTTATGGCACCCTGATGGTCTTGGTCGCCTTGTATATTGTGCTCGGGTTTTTCATCGAAACCCTATCGTTGATGGTGGCTACAATTCCTATCGTGGTACCCATTGTCGCCGCCCTCGGTTTTGATAAAGTCTGGTTTGGTATTTTGCTGATTCTGCTGATAGAAATGGCATTGATTACCCCGCCGGTCGGCCTTAATCTGTTTGTCGTCCAAGGCGCACGCCAACGAGGCCATCTGACGGAAGTCATGGTGGGCGCTATACCGTATGTACTGACGATGTTCGTCATGGCTATTGTGCTGATTGTCTTTCCACAACTGGCCTTATGGCTGCCTAATTTATAACTTATGCGATGAGGAATACTAATGCGGTTCACCGTTGCTGACGGTCAGACCCTAGACATCACCTTGACCACTGTCTGGGTGGCCGGTTGGACTGGGCGCGACCCTGCTGCCGTAGCACAGCATATTGCTGAACTGGCCGAACTGGGGGTGCCCGCACCGTCCACAGTACCACTGTATTATCGCGTTGCTGCGGATTTACTGACCCACAGCCAGACGATACAGGTGGTTGGCGAGCAGACTTCTGGCGAGGTCGAACCGGTATTAATAGCGACTGACGATACGCTGTGGCTAGGCTTGGCTTCGGATCATACCGACCGCGCCTTGGAGACGTATTCCGTGGCCTTAGCTAAACAGGCGTGTGCCAAACCGCTAGCGGCACAACTTTGGCGCTTTGATGAAGTAGCTGACCATCTCGACCAGTTGCAATTGCAGTCTTGGATTCGCCCCAGTGAGGATAGCGATTGGACACTTTACCAATCTGGCTCCTTGGCGGCTATCCGTCCCTTGGCGGAACTCATGCGCGGCGCACCGAATGCTACCTCAGAGGGTCAATTACCGCCGGGCAGTGCACTGTTATGTGGAACCTTAGCCGTTGTTTCCGGCGGGGTACGTCCAGCAGCCGCATTTCGCATGGCCTTACATGATCCTGTCTGCCAACGCAGCTTGCATCACCACTACACTATCGATTCACTCCCGATCGTCAACTGAACAGGATTTTCTATGAGCGCTCCCTCCCCAAGCTGGCAATTCTGGATTGATCGCGGTGGCACGTTTACCGATGTGGTCGCTCGGCGTCCCGATGGTGCTCACCTCACCCATAAACTGCTGTCAGACAATCCCGAACAGTATCCTGATGCGGCATTGGCGGGGATTCGGAACCTCATGGGTTTAGCACGCGACGCCGCCATCCCGGCTGAACAGATCGAAGCGGTCAAAATGGGCACCACAGTAGCCACCAATGCCCTGTTAGAGCGCAAGGGTGAGGCAACACTGCTGGTCACGACTCGCGGTTTCCGCGATGCCCTGCGCATTGGTTATCGAAACCGCCCCCGGCTATTTGATCTGCACATCCAGCTCCCGGAAATGCTCTATCAACAGGTCATAGAGATCGACGAGCGGGTGTCTGCCCAGGGCGATATCGTCCAGCCCCTGGACGAAGCTACCGCCCGCACCCGTCTCGAACACGCCTTTGCCAGCGGCATTCGCTCCTGTGCCATTGTGTTCATGCACGGCTACCGCTATCCCGAACATGAGCGCCGTGTCGCTGCGCTGGCTCGCGCTATCGGCTATACCCAGGTATCCACCAGCCACGGCACCAGTCCGCTGATGAAACTGGTCAGCCGGGGCGATACCACCGTAGTTGACGCCTATTTATCGCCGATTCTGCGCCGCTATGTCGATCAAATCGCCGCTGAACTCGGCGACACCCGCCTGCTGTTCATGCAATCCAATGGCGGTTTAACCGATGCTCGCCTGTTTCAAGGCAAAGACGCCATTCTCTCCGGCCCCGCTGGTGGGGTGGTTGGCGCGGTGCAAACCGCGGCTATGGCCGGTTTTGAGCAGATCATCGGCTTTGATATGGGCGGTACATCGACTGATGTCTGCCACTACGCCGGGGAGCTGGAACGGGCGTTTGAAACCGAAGTGGCTGGCGTGCGGATGCGCGCCCC
>SKOM01000104.1 GCA_007120095.1 Candidatus Competibacteraceae bacterium
CGCGGATGCAGCCCCGATTGGTTGCTATACGGCAGCGGCATGCCACTCATCAGGGGTTAGTGCTTTGATATTGAGCGCATGAATATCCGTCTGCATCAAGTCGGCCAGGGCCGCATAAACCTGACGGTGACGGGCTAAGGGCGCCTGCCCCCGAAACGCCTCAGCAACGACTAGGACTTTAAAGTGTCCACGGCCGTCACGCGCTCCAGCGTGGCCGATATGGCGGGCGCTGTCATCGATCACATTAATCAGCTCAGGGACTAAAGCCTGGTGTAAAGCGTGTTCAATCCGGGCGATACGTTCTGCAGTCATAAGTTTACGCGGGAATCTGGGTTGGTTTGAGTTCGAATCCACAACAATAGCCGTAACTGTCTTCATTGTGCAAGCGGTTGCAGGAGGCATGAGGGCGGCAAGGGTGATTGCCTATTCCACGGATTCCGGCTACGCTTTCGGCTGGCTGATTAATGATAGCCCCCAATCCAAGGAGCCTGTGCATGCATGATGACGCTTCCCCCGACGGCATTGCCCCAGCCGGTGATATTGATGCCTTTCGGGCCGATATTGCGGCCCTCCTGCCGATTGATCGGCTTGTCGATGACCCGCTGCGCCGACTCGCCTACGGCACTGATGCCAGTTTCTATAGGCTGATACCCCAACTGGTGCTGAAACCCGACACCGAGGATCAGGTCGCAGCAATCCTCAGCGCCGCCGCTCGCCACCGGATTCCCCTGACGTTCCGTGCTGCAGGAACCAGCCTTTCAGGGCAGGCAATCACAGATTCGGTACTCGTTCAGATCGGCCGTGCGTGGGCGGGCATGAAAGTCGAGGAGAATGGCGCTGGTGTGGATGTCGGCCCGGCTGCGATCGGCGGGCATGTCAATGCTGCACTGAAGCGGCATGGACGAAGGTTCGGCCCCGATCCCGCATCCATCGACAGTGCGCATGTGGGCGGCATTGTTGCCAATAACGCTGGCGGCATGGTCTGCGGAACCACTCAGACCAGCTACGCTACCGTCACCTCGATGCGCATTCTGCTGGCAGATGGCACGTTGCTCGACACTGCGGATATGGCCAGTCGCGAGGCGTTCAGCCGCAGCCACAAGGCGCTTCTGTCGGAACTGGCCGCAATGCGCCGTGAAGTTCTGGCGAACATACCGCTCGCCGAACGGATCGCCCGCAAATTCTCGATCAAGAACACTTGCGGCTATAGCCTGAACGCGCTGATCGACTTCGAAGATCCGATCAACATCCTCACGCGCCTGATGGTCGGTTCCGAGGGCACACTTGGTTTCATGTCCCGTATCCGCTTCCGTACTGTTGCCGATCCCGCCTTGAAATCGACAGCCTTGGTGTTCTTCCCGACGATGCGGGCGGCTTGCGAAGCGGCGCCAGTGCTCAAGAAGACGCTGGTGGACACGGTCGAGTTGATGGACAGATCCTCCCTGCGTTCGGTGGAGGGACGGCCGGGGATACCGCGCGAAATTGCTGAACTTGGTGATGACGCTGCCGCGTTGTTGATCGAAACCCGCGCTGACGACGAAGCAACGCTGGCAAGCCGTCGCGCGACGATCAAAGCCGCGCTTTCAGGTGTCAAGACGCTTGGCCCGATCACGTTTTCCGAAGATCCCGAGCGCCGCCAGCAGCTTTGGGCCGTGCGCAAGGGCGCCTTCCCGTCGGCGGGGGCGATGCGCGCCCCAGGCACCTCGGTCATAATTGAGGATATCGCCGTCACGATAGACCAGTTGCCTGATGCGACGGCGGGCCTGCGTGATCTTTGCAACCGGCACGGCTATCCGCAGAGCATTATCTGGGGCCATGTTTTGGAGGGCAATGTACATTTCGTGATCACCCCGGATTTCTCCAAGCATGGCGAGATCGAACGCTATGACGCTCTGATGGACGATCTCACCCGTCTCATCGTGAAGACGCACGACGGATCGTTGAAGGCCGAGCACGGGACGGGACGCAACATGGCCCCTTTCGTCGAGATGGAGTGGGGATCTGAAGCCTTTGATCTGATGCGCCGGATTAAGCTGCTGCTTGATCCGGAGGGCATCCTCAATCCAGATGTGCTCCTGACAAAAGACACCCGGTTGCATCTGCGCAACATCAAGCCACTCCCTGTCGCTGCGCCACTGATTGACAAATGTATCGAATGCGGCTTTTGTGAAAGTGTTTGCCCATCCGCAGGGTATACACTTACTCCACGCCAGCGGATCGTCGGCCTGCGGGAAATCCGCAGGCTTGAAGCGACGGGCGAGGACAGCGCGCGGTTGAAGTCCCTGAAGGCGGCATATCCGCATCAAGCGATTGACAGTTGTGCCGTAGACAGCCTGTGCGCCACAGCCTGTCCGGTTGGCATCGACACGGGTGCCATGATGAAGGTACTGCGGATCGAACGACGTGGAAGGTTGGCGCGCTGGGTGGCGGCACGGATCGGGCGCAACTTTGCTACCGTTGCATGGGTCATGCGCAAAGGCCTTGGTGCCGCTGATATGCTGCACCGGATGATCGGCACAAAAACCATGTCTGCGCTGGCGCGCGGCGTACGGCGGCTATCTGGAAACCGACTGCCGTTTTGGACACCGGCAATGCCCGGTGCGGGTGGTTTAGCTCGCTTGCCGGCGCTGCGCGCAGGACGTCCGCGCGTGGTCTATTTCCCGAGTTGCGCCAGCCGCGCCATGGGTCCCGCACGCGCCGATCCCGACCGACGGGTGCTTTCGGAACCCGTAGTCGCATTGCTTGATCGTGCGGGCTTCGACGTGGTCTACCCTCCGACCCCGGGACGATTGTGTTGTGGCCAGCCATTCGAGAGCAAAGGTCTAATGGACGAGGCCACGCACAAGGCCAGTGAACTGGAGGAGGCGCTGTGGCAGGCCAGCCGACAAGGACGCGATCCGGTCGTTTTCGACACCAGCCCTTGCGCAATGCGCGCGATGCGTGGGCGCGAGCGTGCGCTTGAACTTTTTGATTTACCAGATTTCCTGCAGGCGTATGTGTTGCCGTACCTGACAGTCAAACCGCAAACCGCTCCCGTCGCGCTTCATGTCACCTGCAGCACGATCAAGCGCGGTGCCGAAAGCCCGCTGGCCACGCTGGCCGCAGCCTGTGCACCGGAAGTGATCCGGCCCACAGGCATCGCCTGTTGCGGATGGTCCGGCGAGCGTGGCTTCATGCTGCCAGAGCTGAATGCCAACGCACTTGCCAGCCTGTCCGGCGCGCTTCCCGACAACGTGGCCGAAGGCGTTTCATCCAGCCGCACCTGCGAGATCGGTCTAAGCCTGCACAGTGATCGGCCCTATCGTCACATTGCCTATCTACTCGAGCGCTGTTCACGCCCGCAGGACTAGAGCGCATTCAGGCCTTCGCCTTTGAGCCATGTATACTGTTCACCAACAACCCGTCGGAACGGGATCTGCGCCCCGCCAAGGTGAAGCAAAAGGTCAGCGGAGGCTTTCGCACTCAAGCGGGCGCACGGGTCTATGTCCACCTACAGGCGGTGATCTCGACCTTTCGCAAGCAAAACATCAACGTGTTTAAAGCGTTGTGCAACCTGTTTTCCGGCTTGCCGATCACCGCGTCGTGAGGGGGCGAGGTAGGTAGTTACTTCGAATGTACTGTACTGAGGTTGGCGCGTATGGCGTTTGCAGGTGAGCCGACCTACGCCCTCCAGGCTAGGGAAAATGTCATTGAGGAAACACCCGTTTAAAGGGTCGAACGTCAACCTCAGCATACACCCCAGCAGCGACATAGGGATCAGCCTCCGCCCACGCCGAGGCCGCTTCCAGTGAATCGAACTCAGCGATAATTAAACTGCCGCTGAAACCGGCGGCTCCCGGATCACTACTGTCAATGGCCGGAAACGGCCCGGCCAGCACCAGCCGACCTTGCTGCTGCAAGTCCTGAAGGCGTTCGAGGTGCGCCGGACGGGCTTCAAGCCGCTTGGGCAGACTGTCGGTTTGGTCATGGGCAATAATGGCGTAGAGCATGATCGTGTCCTGTTATGAAAATGTGGTCTTACGGGCAACGTAAAGCAGGTTGAGCCAGTCGCCAACTTAACACAACACCGGTGACTTGTGAGTCAGCGGGTTCATACCGCATTATAGTAAGCAATGTTGTTTTTGGAGTCCCCACAATGCGTGTTTTTGCCAACCCGGTAGGTGCCGGCTCTCTCTGGTTCGACAACCTCGCCACGGCCGAAGGTACGCCTGTCGCCTACGACCCCCAGGCTCGGGCTTTCTTGCCGATGCCGCCGTTCTGTGCCAACCGGAACCGAATCGGGTGTAACTGGATAGCGCCGCAAGAGGGGGCATTCTGCCGATCTTGTGCCATGACGGCCTTGGCGCCTGATCCGTCGATCCCCAATGCCATCCCCAACTGGGCACAGACCGAGGCGGCTAAGCGGTGGGTACTGGATAATTTGGGTCACTGGCATTGGTTTCGCCCGGAAGATCCGGGGGCGCGACCCGTGTTTCATATGCTGGCTGAAGGGCCGACGCCGGTTCTGATGGGACATGCTGAAGGCGTGGTGACCATCAGTGTGGCGGAAGTAGACCCCGTCCTGCTCACCACCCGTCGCGAGGCGCTGCAAGAACCTTACCGAACCATGATAGGTCACATGCGCCACGAGATTGCCCACATGCTCTGGTGGCGGCTAAGCCTTCGTGAGGATTTTCTCGATGCCTTCCGTGCTACATTCGGTGACGAACGGATTGATTACTCAGCGGCGCTTCGATACCACTACGAAAATGGCCCGCCGACGGAGTGGACACAGTATTATCTGACCAGTTACGCCTCGGCACATCCCCATGAGGATTTGGCGGAAACGGTAGCACACCTGCTGCACCTGACCGATATCGCGGATAGTCTCGTGGCCACTGGTCTATCAGCGCCCCAGATACCACAACCCGGCTGGAACCCTTATTCAGAGCCTGATGCCGAGCGGCTGATCCACACCGCCGTCGCGCTCACTGTGAGCATCAACCAGATCAATCGTTCCATGGGGTTATCAGATCTCTATCCGTTCGTGCTGTCAAACCATGCCCGTCATAAAATGGTATTTGTGCATAACTGGTTGCGACGGGGTGCCCAGGGGCTTTGAGCGCATTATCGCGCTGCTATCAAGCATGGCACATAAGCACAACATGTTGACAGCGGATTGTTAACTCGACCTAAGTAGCGACAATACCTTATCATGCGCCATTGGTTATTCATGCCTAAGTTTGGATCTGCCCATGAGTCAATTTTTTCAACTTCACCCGGATAACCCTCAAGCTCGCCTGATCCGCCAAGCGGTTGCCATCCTGCGTGCAGGCGGGGTGATCGCCTACCCCACGGATTCCAGCTACGCTTTCGGTTGGCTGATTGATGATAAAGCCGCCATGAACCGGGTTGAGCACCTGCGCCAAACCGACCGCAATCATAATTTCACCGTCGTGTGTCGTGATCTTGCCGATATCGGAATGTATGCGCGGATTGAAAATGCCCAGTTCCGCATGATTAAAGCCGCTACACCGGGGCCGTTTACCTTTATACTACCGGCTACTAAAGAATTGCCGCGGCGCTTGCATAATCCCAAGCGCAAAAGCATCGGGATTCGCATTCCCGATAATGCGATTGTTCAAGCACTGCTGGCTGAACTGAGCGAGCCGCTGATGTCCAGCACCCTGATCCTGCCGGGCGACGAATTGCCGCTGAATGATGCCGATATCATTCGTGATCGCCTGGAGCATCACGTCGAGCTGGTCATCGACGGTGGAGCGTGTCCGCTGGAACCCACCACGATAGTTGATCTCACCGAAGATCCGCCCCAATTATTACGCCAGGGGCGGGGTGACGCCAGCCTGTTTCTGTAAACTACCCTCCATCTACTGTTAGAGTTAATCGTTCTGTGAGCACCAAACAACCACAAAGTGTCCTGTCGGGTATGCGCCCGACCGGCAAATTGCACCTAGGCCACTATCATGGCGCATTAAAAAACTGGGTCAAACTCCAGCAGGACTACGCCTGTTTTTATTTCGTGGCCGATTGGCATGCCTTGACGACGCATTACGAAGACCGTGACATCATCGGCCAGAATGTGTGGGATATGGTCATCGACTGGCTGGCGGCCGGTGTAGACCCTGACCGTGCCTGTATTTTCATCCAATCGCGGGTCCCGGAACATGCTGAGTTGCATCTGCTGCTGTCGATGATCACACCGCTGGGTTGGCTGGAACGAGTACCCAGTTTCAAGGATCAACAAGACAAACTCAAAGATCGCGATCTCAATACGTATGGATTTCTCGGCTATCCCTTGCTGCAAAGCGCCGATATTTTAATTTATCGCGCCAGCTGCGTACCGGTCGGTGAAGACCAGGTAGCGCATGTCGAGCTGACCCGTGAAGTCGCCCGGCGCTTTAACCACTTATACGGTGGCCCGTCCAGGCAGGCGATTCTGACCGAGCCCCAGGCTTTGCTGACCCCGGAATCGAAAATTCCCGGGCTGGATGGCCAGAAAATGTCTAAATCCTACGGCAATGCCATTACCTTGCGTGATGATCCCGCTGAGGTTGAAAAGAAATTGCGTACTATGCCCACTGATCCGGCCCGCGTCCGACGTACTGATCCTGGGGAACCGGAAAAATGTCCAGTCTGGCAGTTTCACAAGGTGTATTCCGACGCCGACACCCGCGCCTGGGTGCAACAGGGCTGTCGCAGTGCCGGTATCGGTTGCATTGATTGCAAGCGCCCCGTGATTGACGCCGTCAAAGCCGAACTGGCTCCCATGCGTGAACAGGCGCGCGAACTGGAGGCTCGTCCCCAACAGGTTCGTGACATTGTCGAGGCGGGTTGCCAACAAGCCCGTGCGGTAGCGGCAGACACCTTGGCTGATGTGCGTACGGCTATGGGGCTGGGCTATCGGTGACCGTACTGGAATCTGTGCCGGTAACGGCCACTCATCCGGCACTGCTGGCCAAAGTCGGGGGGGAACCGCTGACGCGTTTACCCCACGATTTGTATATCCCGCCTGATGCCTTGGAAGTGTTTTTGGAGACCTTTGAGGGACCACTGGATTTGCTGCTGTATCTGATTCGGAAAAATAATCTCGATATCTGCGATATTGCCATCGCTGAGATTACCCGCCAGTACATGAGTTATCTGGAACTGATGCGGGCCTTGCAACTCGAACTCGCGGCAGAATATCTGGTGATGGCGGCGATGCTGGCGGAAATTAAATCGCGGCTGTTGCTGCCTCGCCCCAGTGTGCCAGAAGATGAGGATGACCCGCGCAACGAACTGATCCGCCGCTTACAGGAATACCAGCGCTTTAAGCAGGCCGCCGAGCAGCTTGATGA
>SKOM01000118.1 GCA_007120095.1 Candidatus Competibacteraceae bacterium
GTTTCCGGATCGGCCTGGAACTGAAAGCTGGTCGCAGGTGTACCCAGCAGTTTGATGGCACCGCGTTGACCGGTCATCGCTTGGTGCGCGTGTCCCCAGATCAGGCCGCGCACTTGCGGATAGCGATCCAAGACCGCAAACAAGGCCTCCGCATTATCCAGCATGAGCGCATCCATCCAATCAATGCCGGCGGGGATCGGATGATGATGCACAGCGACCAGTGCGGGACGGGTCGGATCGACCGCCAAGTGTTGCTCCAGAACCTCCAGTTCCGTATCAGCGAGATGACCGCCAGCACTATCCGGCACATACGAATTCAGCATCAGGATTTGCCAGCCACCCAGTAAGATTTCACGGCACCATTGCAACGGCCCCGTGCGAAGTTGAGCGTGCATGGTGTGCGGTTCGTCATGATTGCCCGGCAGGCAGTAAGCCGGTACGCCAAAGTCTTGCAGCACGCCTTGCAGGCGCTCATAAGCCGCTGTCTCATCATGAACCAGATCGCCGGTGACCAGCAACGCCTCCGGCAATCCATGATGCTGGCGAATATGGGACAGTACTGCGGTCACGTTGGCGTCGACATCCGCACCGCGCATCAAGCGGTGCGGCTCGGCATACCAATGCAGGTCGGTAATCTGAATAATGCGTAACATGGACAGTCAAAGCCGAAATTCAAAGTTTGCAGAATAACCCGGTTAGCAGACTATCTGCAAATGGTTGTCGTTTGGCGCAGAATGATAATTTGTCTAATAGGTTAACAAGATACAGCACAGCACCGGTCAGCGACTCATGCATGGCAGGGCAGCGATTTTTGGCTAGGGATGGGAGCATCTGTTGCATCCGGGAGCCGGGATAATCCGTAACCATACGCCACACCCTGAAGTAATTCCCTGAAGTAATTCCCTGAGTTTACCCAATGCCAAATCTATATTTTCGTCACATGTTACCGATACTGCTGTGTCTGATTGTGCTGACCCTGCCCGCGCAGGCCGACGAGCTGATTGAGCGCACCTATGCGCCGTTTGCGCAATTGCTGGAGCAGTTTCTGAGCGAGCATGAGCGCGATGACGGCGGGCGTTTGCACAGTCTTGATCAAATCGAAAAAGAGATTTTGCTCGGGGATGAATTTAAACGCCGGGGCTGGAAAGAAGCGCGGGTGCATTCGCTCAACCCTGAGGCCATGAACGCCCATTTGGAGCTGTATATCCTATATTCCATCCGCTGTCGCTAATGGAAGCACTGTTCCCATGTTCGGATAATTCATCAAATGGCTATAATCCGTGTGGTGGATATGGACGCCCCTCCATATGTGATTTTGGCTTGTTGCGGTATTGGTTAACAAACATGTTGATAAACTTTAGATATGCCCAACCTAGTCTGCGGATGGGGTTACTCATAGTGCTGTTACTCAGCGTAACGGCTGTGGCCGGTGCCGAGCCGTTGATCAGCATACTTGGTGTTCGCAGTGGTGTATCCGACGCCAAAAACGATGAGGATTTTACCTTTGTCGAGGTGTTTGCCCGCACCCGCCTGCCTTGGAACGGATCGATCGGCAAGTCATGGTCTTTTGACAGTGCTCTCGAAGCAGGGATCGGTGCACTAAGCAGTCGCAACGGAGACACGGGCATGGTCGCCTCAGCAGGGCCGCTGGTTACCGCACGCTTGAGAGACCGTCGCTGGCAGCTCGAATTGGGTATCAAACCGACTTGGTTCAGCGAGGATCGCTTTGGGCGCGAGGATTTCGGCGGCCATTTTCACTTCACCAGCCATATTGGCTTCAATTACCGCTTGGATAAACGTTGGCAGTTGACTTACCGATTACAGCACACCTCTAATGCTGGCATTACCCGACCCAATCCGGGTCTGAACCTGCATATGCTGGCGCTCGACTAGTCACTCGACTGACCGGGTTGCCATGATTTAAATCCAGCGGACACGCCGCCCGCAATCAACAGACTCCGGGCGACGCTGTCGTTCAACGGCGGAAAATAACGAATTCACCCTCTTCACCCGAGAACAGACCCGGGCCGGGCGGCATTTCTGTGGCCTGGTGGACTTCGAGCGGCTGATGGGACACCGTCCCACAGCCGACCAGACCGAGCAACAGTGTGATCACCAGCCCGAGATACGGCCATTGGATTGACGGCATAATGCCTCCTTAGAACCTGACTCTGGCACCGGCCATGCCGATCATCAAATCGTCAAAGTTGCGTCCGGTACGGTCGAATTCATGATTGCGTACATTCAGATACAAATCGGTTCCCCAGTTATCGATGGTGTGTACCGCTTGCAGACCGTAGGCGCGCAAACGGTCGCTGGATTGCTGTAGATCATCGGTTTGATGAAAATCAATCGATAATGCCGTCTTACCCGAACGGAAAAAATCTCCCTGATAGCCGAGTTTGACGTAACGGAATTCGGCGTCCGGGCCGGAACCAATCCGATCCATGCGTCCTGCGGCAATCGTCGCATTCAAGCCCTTGAGCGGTCCCTCGTCGAGCAGCACCGAAGCGGAGCCTGCGATGAGATCATCGAAAGTCGCCGGCCCCAGGTTAAGCTCGCTGAAATTGGCCCAGCCGGCCATGGCCGCGACATTAGCCGGTCCGAGTCGGCCCGAATAGTTCAGGGCGACATCGACCGCACCATCATTGACCACAGAGGTACGTAACTGCACCCCTCCGAAACGTGGGGTATCGTAACGAATTCGGGTGTCGCGGCCGAAACCGTCCATATTGTCGCTTACATCCAATAAGCGAATGTCCGACAGTTCGCCGCTGTTCTTGTCACGGAAAAACATACCGCCTCCCATGACTCGTGGATCGGAGTAGCCGGCAACCGCTGTCCCCGAGAGATCCTGCTCGGCAACAAATTCGGTGGCGGTCCAACCCATGCCGAGCCAAAGTCGGCCTAAACGCTCATGGTCGGCAAAAACCTCAACGCGCCGGTTGCGAAATGCCGACGTATCGGTAGAGCGGCGGTCGAACTGCGAAACCGTGAAGCTGTTATTGACCCGGAATTCGACTTCCAGAGCCGAACCGATCATCGCACCCGGAGCGGGGCGGGCTTCACCAATGGCCCGGATGCGTGAGGAACTGGCATTATTATCGATATTGAATAAACGGCTGCTGTCGCCATCATCGACAATCATTACACCACGGTTGATCTGACCGGAAATACTCAGCTTGACGGCATCATTGCCGGAGCGGATGGCCCGTTCCGGTGCCAGGGTGGCTTGTTGCTCGCGCTGTGCCGCCTGCTCGCGCCTGAGCGCCTCGATTTCGCGCCGTTGCTCCTGAAGCGAACGTTCCATGGTTTGGAGTTGGCGTTCCAGTGCGTCGAGGTCTCTGGAATCAAGTCCATTAGCGCTGGCCGGTAAAACCATAACGAGTGCTGCCGCCAGGGCAGTCATCTGTAGAGGTGAGAGCGACCGAATTCGGTGGCGGTCGGTATCGGGGCGTACTGTGGCCGGGATTAGTGTGCTCATTCAGTTCTCCTGGGGTTGCCTAGTCATCGAACGAATTGTTTTTTGACTTTCCGTAACGCGAAAGCCTGCAACGGTTAATTGGTTTAATCCGCTGAATTACAGATACGTTTTTAACGATGACTTGGATGCAACCGGCTGGAAAGAAACACGAGCTTGAAGGGCGGTTTGCTGGCGCGAAACCGCCCTACTATTTTCATCGTTGTTCCACGCGGGAGCGTACGATAAGACCAAAGGGGTTATGCCCTCTATGCGTTCCACCCGGAGCGTGGAACGATAATGAAACCTATGACGATCAAAGGGGTCGTCGGCACGATCACCAACCGTCAACCACCCGGTTGTGCCTGCCAATCGGTGGTGGGTAATCGATCTGCCCCCCAACTGCGATGCACCGCGTCGATGACGCGCTGCAACTCGTCTTCAGAGACGGGGGCCAGCGCCCCGCGTTCCAGGGGATCGTAATGAAAGATGTACAGACGTGAGCAGAATTGCTCAAAAGGCAGCGACGCTTCACCGAAGCGTTCGCCGTGGCCGTTGGTACTGACCTTGACCGCATCGCCCCAGTCCTGACCGCTGTCATTATTGGGATTGAAGAAATACACGCGCATCGTTTGTGAGGAATCCAAAGCCACGCGCAGTATGGTAATCGCATGCCAGCCGATGAAACGAGCGGCGCTGTCGGTGATGGCGATACCCGCCGGTTGCGGGTGAATAAGCGGTAAATTGCCATTATAATAAGGATGATAGCTGGCGTAAAAATAGCGCACAAACTCATCCAGCGCGATCAGTTTGCCGGTGGCGACATCGACATTAATCCGAAAGCCGCGTCCCGACCACCAGCCGTGAAACTCCGGATTAACCCAGCGGTGCGGATCACTGTCACGACCGGCACAGCGGCGGATCATCTCGGCATAAATCCGATCCAGATGGGGCACGACCAGCGACGATACCGGATCGAGATCAAGCGGCGCGCTGGCGGCCACCCCTGAGAGGCTGGCCATGGAAGAAATCGGCTGGCCCTCAAAATGGATGATGATTTCATCGTCGCGCGCTGCCCAGGCCACCATTTGCAGCAGGTAGTCCGGGTCGTTATACGACCACATCGACAACGCCCGGGCTGATTGGCAGGTCGGATTATTGCCCTGCCCTACGCCCAATGGCAGGCCGAGCATGCACAATACGCCGCTGAGCAAACGCGCGCGCGGTGGCACGCTGTCCCCGTACATCAGCCGCAGACGTTCCTGCGACCAGGCCGACAGGTTTAACCCCAGTTGCCGCCACAGCGCCGGGGCAATCGGCGGTTGATACAAAATGCCGCGTTCCAATAACAGCGCCAGACCATAGATGGACTGCGCCGTGGCCGGATACACCGCTTCACGAATCAGTGCCTCGACCAACTGCCGATAACACAGCAGGCAGTCACGACCGGTGGAGGACAGCCCCAGCGATTCGGCCAGCAGATGGTCGTTGTGATCCTGGTCTAACAGATAACGCAGCAGCACGGTGTGGTAAGGCGAAACCAGGCCGGTATCGTGCATGGCGCGGGCGCAGCCGGTGGCCTCGTATTGCAGCGCGACGGTGTCCATGTGTTGCAGCCGGGCATGATAAACCTCAATCCCTGGATCTTCACGACAGGCCTCAGTGGGGCCGAACACACTGCTGACCAGCCGATCAGCGCCCTTGCCGCTGGCACCCAGATCAATGTCGGGGTTATGCTGACACAGCGCGATCTGGGTGATCATTTGCTGGATCGGCTCAACCTGGATCGGACGCTGTTTGAGAATCCGCCAGATTTCCTCAATGAGCTTGTCAACAATGTGCTGGTAGCCGATGCGCAGGGCCAGATGATTCAGCAGCGCCCGCGGTATCTGCGCCAGACGTCCTTGAGTGGCCCGTTCTGCCTCACTGGGTGCGGTGAACAGCATACCGAGATTAATCGCCAGCACCTGGGTCAGATAATGGTGCGCCTGTTCGGCGGAAATCAGCGGATGTAAATAGTCGCCGGTCGCCACCGCCAGCAAGCGCAGTTCGCTAAGCGCCTCGATGACCACGATCTCCGCGTGGCGGCTTTGCAGCGCCTGAGTGGTCAGCGAGGGGACGAGATGCTGTGGTGTGGCCCAATCCGAGCCGTTAAACAGGCCCGAGGCTTCAAGCGCCTGGACGCGGGATTCCAGCGCCGCACAGCCCCCCTCTTGCAGTAATATTCGCCGGGCCGTGTCGAGCACCCGATTCATCTTGGCGGGCTTGGCCACGTCCAGCGTATCGGCTAAAACCGCAGTCGCTTCATCAAGCTTGGGCAATAAGCCTGGGAGTTTGCCTGAGCTTGCAGACAGTTCGACAGCGTTGTGATGGGTCACACGCACACCTAGTCGTCAATGAAATCACAGCCATTATACATAGAAGTCCAAATCTTCTTGAGCCTTCAATAAATCCCGCATGGTGTGGGGGTTATCGCCAAAGAAATACACCACGCCCCAGTGGGTGCCAAAAGCGGTGCGTTTGGTCACGGTTTCCTCCAAGGGTGCGGTCAGTTCGTGGGACTCGAAATACGGATGGTCTTCGGTGGCCTCGGGAATTTCCAAATGGCTGACCACCCGTCGGCGCGGGTAAACGCCGAAACACCCTGCACAGCCCTTGGCATCCACGACTTCCCTGGGGAAGAAGGCGGTAATTTCTTCTTCAGTGGTTTTAGGATCGAAGGCCAGTACCAGGGCCTGATAGGCGTTAAAGCCATAAGCGCGTTCCAGCAGCTCGAAAACCTTAAAACCGGGTGGACGATACGCCACCTCGCCAAAGTACATGGTACCGTCGCTGGTGACAAAATACTCCGGATGGATAAAACCAAACTGAATGTCAAAGGTTTTGATTAATTTCTCGATCTCTTTGGTGATTAACGCTCGCCAGCTTTCCAGCTCAGGGGTGGCGGGCACAAACACCGAGTAACCCAGGGTAACGTATTCCGAGATATTCAAAAAGCGGATTTTACCGTCATGAATCCAGGCTTCGACGGCAAACTCCCAGCCGTCGAGATGGCTTTCCATGAGTACGGGAAATTCTTCTTCGGGGATTAAATCCACCTCGTCCGGGGTGCGGATAACCCGGTGGCCGAGACAGCCGGCTTTATCGAAGGCTTTCAAATGGATGGGGTCGTTAGGATCACCGTCCAGTTTCAGCAGGGTTTGATTAACCCGCTTGAGAAACCGAATCACATCGCTGCGGTCATGGGCTTCTTCAAAGATGCCGACCCGGATACCGCCGAGCTGAGCGCGGCGTTTCATCAAGGCTTTGTCACGAAACAAAATCGACTGCCCGTACAGGCGCGGATTGTCCATCAGCACCGAGTTAATCGCCCCGGCCCATTCGACGGTTTCCTCGAACAAGGGGATGGCGACATCCACGCCTTTTTCTTTGAGGGTTTCGGCGATTTCCATGGAGCGATCATTCAGCCGCTCAAAATCCCATTTAATGAACGGAACATTATGCTCTGTCGCATACTCTTCCGCCCAATGCGGGGCGACGACGATATAGCGCCGATCAAATTTTTCCAGAGCCTCGATGCAGTTCAGGCTCCAGCCGAGAATAGCGATATAACCTTTATCCGGATTTTTTTCTACCATAATTGACCTTTTAGTCGGTTGATTGTTGCAAACATGATACAGCAAACGACTCATTCTGGCTAATCCGGCCGGATTAGGCACTCATAACCCTGTCGGGCTTTCCTGCCGGTAGCCCTTCTCACCGACCCCTCTATGTGAAACAGAGCCACGATATTTTACGTATAGTGTATCGTTCCACGCTGGAGCGTGGAACGATA
>SKOM01000215.1 GCA_007120095.1 Candidatus Competibacteraceae bacterium
CCTCTGGAATCCAGTGCAATACCGTCAGCGTCATAACATGAGGCTGTTCGGGTTGAGTGAATGGATAAATAGCCGCTTCTGCCCATGAGTGAGCTCCGTATGCATTCCCACGCCGGAGCGTAGATTCGGCCATCCGCTACTCCCGGCACTCCGCTACATAATCCAAAAACGCGGCGTAGGTCTGGCGTGCGGGCAGGCCACGCGCTTCCAGCTCATTGAGATAAGCCTCGGTCGCCCGCTCAGCGGCCGCATCCCACTGTGCCTGATCAGCCGGATCAATACGATGCAGAGTACCGCTGCGCTCGGCGACCGCACGTCCCGACTGATCCGCCACATCGAATCCCCGACCGGCGATCAGCGCCCACTCCAAGCCTGAATGATCATCGATGACCTGGCGCAAATCATCCGGCAGGCGCTCATAAGCCGCACGGTTCATGGTGGCCACAAAGGCCAGGGAATAAAACCCGAACTCAGTGTGCTGATCGACCACCTCATGCACCCGAAACCCCTCAACGGCTTCCCAGGGCAGCAAAAAGCCGTCAATGATACCCCGCTGAGTGCTTTCATAAATCTGGGGTGCCGGCATACCGACCGGCTCGGCACCAAGCTCTGACAGTAACCGCCCAATCACCGCTGTGGGCTGGCGGATTTTCAGGCCGCGCAAATCGTCGAGCTGAGTCACCGCCCGACCGCGGACATGCAGATGACCCGGGCCGTGGACATGCACGAATAATACCTGCGTCTCGGTGTATTCCGCATCCAAAGCGCCACTGTCATACAGCTTCTGGAACGCACATGAGCCTTCCTCCGCCGTGGTGAACAGACCCGGTAACTCGACAATCTGACTTAAAGGAAACCGATTGGCCGTATAACCCTGCACGGTCCAGACGATTTCGGCAATACCGGTGCGGGCGTTGTCGTAACCGGCTTGGGCGCGACCCAGGGTCTGGGCGGGAAAAATATTCACCTGGATGCGTCCATCGGAGGCAGCATGAACTGAATCCGCCCAATCAGCAAACAAAACCTGATTCTGCCAAGCGGTTGCGGGCATAAAATGCGCGTAGCGTAAGCGCACCTCTTGCGCCATAACGACGGCGGGCGCTAGCAGCACAGCCGATAATACACTGAGTAAGCCGATGCGCAGGTTCACAGATTCACTCCGGTGATGGTTTTAAGCGGCGGATTGTACCACTGCACCGCTCTATGGTTTGCTATCGTCAGCAAAGCTCGCTATCCTTACCCGCCATGACGCCTCATCTGGACGACACTACGCGCTCACAACGCTGGCGGCTGGCGGCACTATTCGGTCTGGTGTTGCTGGGCTTTGCACTGGCGGCCTGGCAGCCTTTAGCTTTGGCAGAAATCATCGAATGGGGTCAGGAGTTTGCGCAACACCCCGCCGCCGTACCGATGCTGATCACGGTACAAGCCTTGCTGCTGGCCTTAGCGCTGCCTGGCACACTGTTGTTGTGGATGGTCGCCCCGTTTTTCAATCCCCTGGCGGCGACATTAATCCTGACCACCGGCAGTACCCTGGGTGCATTAGGCGCTTATGGAATCTCTGCATGGCTAGGTCAGGCATGGCGTCCCGATGCCCAAGGCGGCAAACTCAAGCGCTTGCTCAGCCAGCAAAGTGACTTCTTGACTCAACTGGCTCTGCGGGTATTTCCCGGTTTTCCCCATTCAGTGGTCAACTACACGGCGGGCGCTCTGCGGCTCACCTTGCCACGCTTTGTGCTAGCCGCCGTGATCGGCCTGGGGATCAAATGGGCGGTCTATGCCAGCGCTGTACACGGTCTGGTTCAAGCTGGCCTGGGTGAAGACAATCTGGACGCCAGCGCATTAGCGCCGCTGTTTATTATTGCGGTGCTATTACTGCTGGGACGCTACGTGCGGCACCGTTTAAAGTATTAGCGCTGGAACGGATTAACCGCCGCGAACAGGCGCTGCAGATGATCACTCAGCACCTGTTGCTGAGGCTGACCCGCATCTTTAAAGCGGCTATCCTGCTCTACCAGGGTCTGCATGATCTGTTCAGCGGTGTTGCGGTACTGATCGAGAAACTCAAGCACAGACTCGTTAAAGCGCTGATTCATGTCTTGCAGCAATTGCCCCAAACGCCGCCCCGGTTTGGAATGCTCGGGATGATCAAGCTGCTGGGTTTGTTGATAACTCTGTGCCAGGCTATAGCGTTCCACCTTGGTCATATTCACTTCCATCGCAGCCAGTTGGCTGCCATCAAAACGCAGATCGGGCACCATGGTTAATGCGGTTTGCACATCACCGTTAAAGAATTCATTGGCTAAGCGATCCAAATCCTGAACCAGGTTGTCAATCGCCTGGCGTTCCGCATCGTTGAGTTGGCCTTCTACAGAGAATCGGTAACTGCCCTGCTCATAGCGGCTGACACTGGTTAAGGCCCGGGCATTGTCTCCATCGCTGGCCACCCGGGCTTGGGCCTGAGTGTCCAGACGGCGTTCAAACTGGATCGTCACCCGATCCCCTTCCTGAGTCAGCAGTTGTAACTCCAAACTTTCCGCTCGCTGATAGCGTTCGTTGACCGACAGCGTCGTTTGCAGCCCGGTGTTTTGGCTGAGCTGGCCGGGCGCTAGATTGGCCAAGGCGTCTAACGTCAGCCGCTCGGTTGCATCCACTTGCTCGGCAATGGTGCCTGATAACAACTGCAAACCTTCGAGAATCTCGCGCGCTTCGCGCACTCCGCGTTCCACGCCTTTGACGGCGTCCTGGCGCATCGATTCGAGCTGTTCTTCCGAGGCACCGCGCGCCCGTGCCCCCGCTAAACCCGCTTTCACAAAATCGGTAATCCGATCCGCCACTTTTTGTGGCGTGAACTCTTGCGGGTCTAGGCGTTGTAAACCCGCCACCGTCATACCAGGGAGATGACGGGCAATATTCTCTAAGGCTTTATTTTCTAAAGTGGATAAACCCGACAAGGCGGCGTTCCCAGACGGCGACTTATTCGCCGGTAACGGTGCCAGTCCAGACTGAGGCGACTTGAAATGTGCTGGGGAAAAACCGGTATTCACAAGCATGACAGCCTTCCAACAGTTAGGGATATAGAATAGGTTTCGGCCATTGATCACATTTCTTGAGGGAAACCCCTTGCAGGCGCTTGTAAAGCACCGCTATAGTGAGAGTCTGTAACGCCGCTCCAGCACGCTTAGCCTTTGCAGATGCCCATGATACCCGCTGCTCCACCGCTTACCGACCTGCCACAGGTATTGCAGCCTGCCACGACCACGGTGTGGCAACAACTCCAAGAAGCGTTGCATTACACGGATACCGAGCTGTCCGAAGACGCGCAAACGGAGCTGCTGAAGGTGTTAGCGTGCAGCGAATTTGCGGCACGTTGCCTGATTCGCCACCCCGAATGGCTACTCAGTCTGTGCGCAACCGACCCTGCAGATCACAGCGATCCTGCCGCTGATTACCCGCAACGTCTGCAAACCTTACTGGCGGACTGTGACGATATCACCGCGCTGATGCGCACTTTGCGCCAATTCCGCCATCAGCAACTCACCCGGATCGCGTGGAACGATCTGGCGGGTAATGCCCCCCTTGAGCAGATTCTCAGCGCATTATCGGCCTTAGCGGACAGCCTGATCACGACCAGTCTGGATTGGTTGTATGCTCGGCTGTGTGAACGTTACGGCGTACCGCGAGATTCTAACGGCCAGGCCCAACAGATGGTGGTGCTGGGTATGGGCAAACTTGGTGGCCAAGAGCTGAATTTTTCCTCGGACATTGATTTAATTTTTGCCTATCCCGGCAATGGCGAAACCGACGGTGCACGCAGCCTGAGCAATGCCGAATTTTTCCGCCGACTGGGCCAACAACTGGTCAAAGCGCTGCATGAAGTCACGGCTGATGGGTTTGTGTATCGCGTCGATACCCGTCTGCGCCCCTTTGGCGATGCCGGGCCGCTGGTGATTTCGTTCAGCGCCATGGAAGAGTACTACCAAACTCATGGCCGCGAATGGGAGCGCTATGCCTTGATCAAAGCCCGAGTGATCGCCGGGGATGCCAACGCTGGCCAACGTCTACTGGATACCTTGCAGCCTTTTGTTTACCGGCGTTATCTCGACTATGGTGCCTTTGAGTCACTGCGTGAGATGAAAGCCCTGATTGTCCAAGACATCGAACGTAAAAGACTGCATAACAATTTGAAATTAGGGCCAGGGGGGATTCGTGAAATTGAATTTATCGGCCAAGCGTTCCAACTGATTTACGGCGGTCGCGAACCTGAGTTACGCGGTCGGCAACTGCTGCCCGTGCTGGATTATCTCGCCCACAGCGGCCGCTTGCCCCCAACGGCTACGGAGCAACTGCGCCAAGCTTATGTCTTTTTGCGCCGCAGCGAAAACCGCCTGCAAATGTGGGCGGATCAACAAACCCATGAGCTACCCCGTGAGGCCGTCGCTCAAGCGCGCTTGGCCTATGCTATGGGCTATGCGGATTGGCCGAGTTATGTTGACGCATTAAACCGCCACCTCCATATCGTTGAACAGCAGTTCACCGAGGTATTCAGCCAGGACGACACCACTGGCGATGATGACTGGCAATCCCTGTGGAATGAGCGCAGCAATGGCGAACGCTTAACCCAATTATTGCAAGGCCAAGGTTTTGATGATCCTGAACGCGCCAGCCATGCCTTGCACGCTCTGCGCAACAGCTTTAATTGTCGGGCGCTGGGGTCTCGCGGCTACCAGCGTTTGCAACAGTTAATGCCGCTGTTGCTGGAAACCGTGGTTGAGACCGACTACCCAGCGCAAACCTTAGAGCGACTCACCCAGTTGCTAGAGGCCATTGTGCGCCGTTCGGCTTATCTGGCGCTGCTGTTGGAAAATCCAGCCGCACGAACCCAATTGGTGCAACTGTGCGCCGCCAGCCCCTGGATTGCTCACTATGTGGCCCGGCATCCCCTGCTGCTGGACGAATTGCTGACACCCGCCAACCTCTACCGGCCACTGGATCGACAACGTCTGGCACGGGAACTGGATCAGGAACTCAGCCGCATACCTGCAGACGATCAAGAGCAGCAACTCGATGTGCTGCGCCATTTTCAACAAAGCCAGATTTTACGAGTGGCTGCCGCCGATATCGCCGATGCCATGCCGTTGATGATTGTCAGCGATCACCTGACAGAGATCGCCGAGGTACTGCTGGAAAAAATCGTAGTACTGGCTTGGGATGATTTACGCGCCCGCTTTGGCCAACCCCAGTGTGTCCTTGAGGGTCGCCCCTACCAGCCGGGGTTAGCCGTCATTGGCTACGGCAAACTGGGCGGTTTGGAGCTAGGCTATCACTCGGATCTGGATCTGGTATTTTTACATGATAGCCAGGGCGAACACCAATCCACGGACGGTCGCCGCCAAATCGATAATTCAACTTTTTTCACCAAGCTGGTACAGCGGATTACCCATCTACTGAGTACCCGCACGCCAGCGGGTGTATTATACGAAACCGACACCCGGTTACGCCCCAGCGGTCGTTCCGGCCTGTTAGTCAGCAGTGTGGAGGCTTTTGCCCACTATCAACAGCAACAGGCATGGACCTGGGAGCACCAAGCGCTGGTACGTGCGCGCTACATTGCGGGCTCCACTGATATTGGCACCGAATTCACGCGGATTCGGCGCGCTATCCTGTGCCAGCCGCGTGACCTGGATGACTTACAGCATCAAGTCAGCACCATGCGTGAGCGGATGCGCCGTGAACTGGACAAAAGCCAAAAGGGACGCTTTCACATCAAGCAAGGTTATGGCGGCATGATTGATATTGAATTTTTAATTCAATATCTAGTACTTGCCCATGCCCACCGTTACCCGGAACTCATTACCTATAGCGATAATATCCGTCAGATCGACACCCTGGAGCAGGTCGGCTTACTCGATGACGATACGGCAGAATCATTGCGCGAAAGCTACCGGCGTTTGCGGCGGCGCTCTCATCGGCTCAAGCTGCAAGAACAGCCGAGTGTAGTCACAGATACCGAATTCACCGACGAACGTGCCATGGTGCAAACGCTATGGCAATATTACTTTGATCATAAAACACAAATTAATCCACCCCACAAGCAAGAGAACTGACCATGCATAAAAGTGATTTAATTGCCAAAGTAGCCGAATCGACCGAACAGTCTAAAGTCGATGTCAGTCGCACCTTGGACGCGACCTTGGAGGCAATCACCGAGGCACTGCAAGCGGATGAAAGCGTCACCCTGATCGGATTTGGCACTTTTGCTGCGCGCCAGCGCGCTGCCCGCAATGGGCGTAACCCACAAACGGGTAAAACCATCAAAATCAAGGCAGCGAAAGTACCCACCTTCAGAGCGGGTAAGGGATTGAAAGACGCTGTTGCGACTAAACCGGCAAAAAAATCGGCTAAAAAGTCCAAATCCGCCAAATAAGCCGTAGTGTTGAAACCACCACCCAAGAATCGCGGCAGAGCGGTTTTTGGGTTTGAATTAGGGGTATTGTGTGGAATCGTTTGAACTCACCGACCGCAGCGTACTGATCACCGGCGGTGCCCGACGCATCGGCGCGGCCATCAGCCGCCATCTGCATGCGGCCGGGATGAATCTCAGCCTGCACTACCATCGGTCGGCAACCGCTGCGCAGGCGATGGCCGACGAACTCAACGCCCAGCGTCCAGGGTCGGTGCATTTACTCACGGCTGATTTAAGGCAGACTGCTGAGCTAGCGACATTGGTTCAGCACAGCCTCGACCACTGGGGGCGTTTGGATGTGTTAATTAACAACGCCTCCAGCTTCTACCCTACCCCGCTGGCCAAGGCCACTGAAGCCCAGTGGGATGATTTATTGGCCAGCAATCTCAAAGCCCCTTTTTTCCTTGCCCAAGCCGCCGCCCCCGAATTGCGTCGGCGTGGCGGTACTCTCATCAACCTGGTGGACATACACGCCGAACGCCCGCGTAGCGGTCACCCGATTTATTCGACGGCCAAAGCAGGGCTGGTCACCTTGACCCGAGCGCTGGCTCTGGAATTACAGCCTGATGTCCGGGTCAACGCGGTTGCTCCGGGGGCTATTTTATGGGCGGAAAATGACGACTCACCCGCGACCCAACAGGCCATTCTGGAACGCATTCCCTTAGGGTGCCGGGGCGATCCAGATGATATTGCCCGTGCGGTGTTGTTTTTAATTCGTGAGGGGACTTATATTAATGGTCAAGTGCTGGCGGTTGATGGGGGACGGACCTTATCGATGTGATGAGTATGCGTGTCAGCAGTCAACAAGCGTGTTATTCAC
>SKOM01000207.1 GCA_007120095.1 Candidatus Competibacteraceae bacterium
ATCGAGCGGATTCCCGGCGCTAACTGGCGCACGATTGCTCTGGTTGAAAAAAATCTCCCCCTGCATTTAGAGAACTTCGGTGGTTGGCTCAATACCCCCTGTTACTACTTCTTCTGGGCTTATGTCAGTGACCGGCTGTTTAACTCATCGAATTATTCGGACCCGGAAATGGATCAGCTTTTAGCGGAAACCCTGCATATTCCCATGGATGATCCTGACTACGAACCCAAGCTAAAGCGCATGATTGCCAAAGCCTTTGATGAGATCCCACGCATCCCGCTGTATCAACCCAGTCTTGAGGTGGCCATGACGCCCGATATCGAGGGCTACCAGTTCTGGTTTCATCGCATGCCTGATGTGCGCACCCTGAAACTTTGATCCATTCCCGTTCGCGATATTAAGGAGGTGTGGCCGTGCCATTACCATTACCGCAGCGACTCCGCGCCATCGGCTATCGTCTGCTGCAAGCGGTGCCAGTGATTTTCGGCATCATCGTCATCACCTTCTTGCTGACCCGTGCACTGCCTGGAGACCCCGCCGTGTATTTCGCTGGTCCGGCCGCCGATGAGCGTTCGATTGCCGAGATCAGGGCACAACTCGGTCTGGATCGTCCTCTGCCCGTGCAGTTCTGGCACTATCTGGGCGATCTGGCGCGCGGTGATCTCGGAACGTCTATTTCCACCGGGCAACCCGTCATCCATGAGCTGATGACGCGGCTGCCGGCATCCCTTGAGTTGACTCTGGCCGCTTTATTATTTGCGGTGCTGGTCGCCGTACCGTTAGGAATTCTGGCCGCTACCCGCCCGGACACTTGGGTCGATCATTTGTGTCGGTTCATCGTCACGGCGGGGGTCTCCTTGCCCACGTTTTTCACCGGGCTGTTGCTGGTGTACATCTTCTATTTCCTGCTCGGTTGGGCACCGCCCCCCATGGGGCGGTTGGATATTCTGTATTTATCTCCTGAACGGGTGACCGGTTTTTATCTGATCGATGCTGTGATCGCGGGCGAGTATGCGGTGTGGCGCAGTGCGGCCGCCCATCTGGTGCTACCCGCATTGACCCTGGGTTTGTTTACCTTAGCGCCGATTGCCCGCATGACGCGTGCCGCCATGCTACAGATTCTGGCCAGCGATTTTATCCGTACCGCCAGAGCCGCCGGGCTGACCCGCCGCAAAATCCTTATAGCATACGCCTTCCGCAATGCCTTGCTGCCGGTGATCACAACGCTGGGCATGGTGTTCTCGTTTGCGCTAGGGGCTAATGTGTTGGTCGAAAAAGTGTTCGCCTGGCCGGGGATCGGTTCTTATGCCGTGGAGGCTTTAGTGGTTTCGGATTATGCGGCTGTCCAGGGGTTTGTATTGGCCATGGCCTTGTTGTTTGTCATGCTGAACTTGGTCATTGACCTGACCTACACTTTGATCGATCCGCGCGTCAGACTAGGAGACTGAGATGGATACCCTTGCATCTCGACCCAATACCCTCGGTCGCCATTTTCTTTATGTGCTCTCCTCCAATCCGGTCACCGCGATCGCCTTTGCCCTGTTCGCATTAATCGTGCTGACCGGGGTCTTCGGGCCACTGCTCGTACCCTACGACCCGCTGGCCACACATTCAGCCCGTGCCTTGGAACCGCCCTCTTGGGATCACTGGTTTGGCACCGATCATCTGGGGCGCGACGTATTTTCGCGGGTGGTGGTAGCCACTCGGCTGGATCTGCTGATCTCCGTCGCAGCCGTCTCGCTGTCTTTTGTACTGGGTTCCCTGATGGGGGCTTTGGCGGGTTTTTTCGGCGGTTGGGCTGATCGTATCATTGGGCGGGTGCTCGACACGGTCATGGCCTTTCCCTTATTTGTATTAGCTATGGGCATTGTGGCCGCTGCCGGCAACACCATCGAGAATATTATTATCGCTACGGCAATTATCAATCTGCCGTTTTATGCCCGGATGGTTCGGGCTGAAGTCAATATCCGCCGTAATGCCGGATTTGTCCAAGCCGCACGGCTGTCCGGCAATCTTGATTGGCGGGTTTTGGCGACCCAGATTTTTCCCAACGCCTTGCCGCCCATTATGGTGCAACTGTCGCTGAATATGGGCTGGGCGATCTTGAATGCGGCGGGCCTGTCGTTTATCGGTCTAGGCGTCAGACCACCCACACCCGAATGGGGCATCATGGTGGCTGAGGGCGCTAATTTTATCGTCTCCGGCGAGTGGTGGCTGACCCTGTTTCCGGGGCTGGCCTTGATGCTGGCGGTATTCACGTTCAACTTGCTTGGCGATGGTCTGCGCGATTTAGTCGATCCGCAGCGGCGCACTTGATTCACTCGGAGCACAGCGAATGACAGCAACAGCGCCATTGTTGGCGATCGAGGATTTAACGGTCGAATTTGCGACCCGACGCGGCACCGTGCGCGCCATCGAGCAGGTATCGTTATCTATTACTAGAGGCGAAACCCTGGGTGTGGTCGGCGAATCCGGTTCGGGTAAATCGGTGAGCGCCTACAGTGTGTTGCAGATTCTAGATCGTGCCGGACGCATTGCCCAAGGCTCGATTCAATTCAGCGGCATGCGTTTGGATCAGGCGAGTGAGCGCACGCTATTGGATATTCGGGGTCGAGAAATCTCAATGATTTTTCAAAACCCCCGCGCCGCCTTAAACCCGATTAAACCGGTAGGCCGCCAGATCGAGGACGTATTACTCCAACATACCCTTGCGGCGCGTTCCAACGTGCGTAATGAAGCCATTAAAGCACTGAAAGCCGTGCGGATTGCTGATCCGGAGCAGCGCTACCATGCCTATCCTTTCGAACTGTCCGGCGGCATGTGTCAACGGGTGGTGATTGCTATTGCACTGGCCTGCCGCCCACAACTGCTGATTGCCGATGAACCGACTACGGGTCTGGATGTCACCACCCAAAAAGCGGTCATGGAACTGGTGGTGGAACTCACCCATGAGCGCCGCATGGCATCGATTTTGATCACGCACGACTTGGGCTTGGCGGCTGCCTACTGTGATCGGATTGTGGTCATGGAACAAGGTAAAATTGTTGAAAGTGCTCAGGTCAGCACGCTGTTCCAAGCACCCCAGCACCCCTATACGCAGCGCTTGCTGCGTGCCACACCCAGACTGGATTCGCGGATTCGGGATTTATTACCCGAACCCCGCCCCGCTCCCGTATTTCCGCCCCACGGGCCACCTTTACTGGAAGTGCGCGACCTGGTGCGGGAATTTCCCGCGCGAGGTCAGACCAGCGCGGTGCGTGCTGTGGACAGCATTTCCTTTACCGTACATCAGGGTGAGAGCCTCGGTTTGGTAGGAGAAAGCGGCTGTGGCAAATCAACGACTTCAGCAATGCTGATGCGGCTGCTGGATACCAGTTCCGGGCAGATTCTTTTCAAAGGCGAGGACATTGCCGCTGTACCGGCGGCGCGTTTTGCGCGTCACCCCCTGCGCGGTAAATTGCAAATGGTGTTTCAAGACCCCACAGACAGTTTAAACCCGCGCTGGACGGCGGAGCGTTCCATAGCGGATCCCTTACTACGGCTCAGTAATCTGTCCCGGCGTCAACGGCGGTTACGGGTTCAGGAACTGGCTGAGCGGGTCGGACTGCCGCTGAATTTGCTCGGTCGCTTCCCGCATCAGCTCTCTGGTGGACAAAAATCGCGAGTGGGTATTGCCCGGGCGATTGCCCTCGACCCTGATCTGGTGGTTCTCGATGAACCCACAGCAGCACTGGATGTATCGGTGCAGGCGGTGGTGCTTAATCTGCTCGCCGATTTGCGGGCTGATCTGGGCATGAGTTATCTGTTCATCACCCATGACCTCAATGTGGTGCGCCTGATCTGTGATCGGGTGATGGTCATGCAAGCCGGGGTGATTCTCGAACACGGGTCAACCGAGCAGGTCTTATCGCGTCCTGAGCAGGCGTATACCCGCACCCTGTTAGCGGCCATCCCCCATCCACCGCCAGTACAGGTATGAGCCTTTTGATGAGAACGGATACGGTGAGAACTAGAACTCCAACTCAATCCTTGGCCGCCATTCGCCCCGGTACAACCGTTGACAGCATGGTGGCTACCCTGGCGGATGATATTGTTCATGGTCGGCTGGCTCCCGGCACACCGCTGGACGAAGGCGCTTTAGGTCGTCGTTTCGGAGTTTCCAGAACCCCGGCCCGTGAAGCCTTGCGGGAATTAAACGCCATGGGTCTGGTGCAACGTTCACCCAACCGGCGTGCCATCGTCACCCCGCTGACCCAGAAAAAAATACGTGAGATGTTCGAGGCCATGGCTGAGCTGGAAGCCTCGGCCACCCGGCTTGCGGCTGAGCGCATGAGTGTGCAGGAACGTCGGACCTTAGAAGACATTCACCGCCAATCCCACGATTTAGTGCAGCGCGGTGCGGTTAAAGAATATAAGGATTACAATGCTTTTTTTCATCAGCTGATTTATATCGGCTGTCACAGTGATTATCTGGCTGAATTAGTGACCACGATTAAGTATCGTTTAGCTCCGTTGCGGCGTGCCCAATTCGAGTTACCACAACGGCTGCAACGCTCGTGGCAGGAACACGACCGCATTGTCAGCGCCATTATGCAAGGTGATGGCCTGGGTGCCGCGGAGCATGCCCGCGCTCATATGGCAGCCGTCGGTCAGGCCAGTACCCATTTCGCCGGAGCGGAACGATGATGACGATGACAACCTTATTGGCTGATTACCGTGCCGGCCGACGCACCGTGCGCGCAGTGATCGCAGAAGCATTGGAGGCCATTCATGCCACACAAGACCTGGCTATTTGGATCACCGTATTAAATGACGAACAACTGGCCCCGTATTTAGACCGATTGGAGGGCTGCGATCCGGCGCAGTTACCACTGTATGGCATCCCGTTTGCCATCAAAGACAATATTGATCTGGCGGGGATTCCAACAACGGCAGCCTGTCCGGAATACCGCACTATCCCCAAACAGTCGGCCTTTGTGGTTCAGCGGTTAATCGATGCCGGGGCTGTGCCCTTGGGCAAGACCAATCTGGATCAATTTGCTACAGGACTGGTCGGCGTGCGTTCACCTTACGGCGTTTGCGCTAATGCCTTTAACCCGGACTATGTGGCCGGGGGATCGAGTTCCGGTTCGGCGGTTGCTGTGGCCCTGGGACAGGTGTGTTTTGCCTTGGGCACCGATACCGCTGGTTCTGGGCGGGTACCGGCCGGATTCAATAATCTGCTTGGAGTGAAACCAACCCGCGGGCTGCTGAGCAGTCGTGGGGTCGTACCGGCCTGCCGCAGTCTGGATACCGTGTCCATTTTTGCCCTCGATAGCGCCGATGCGGCCCAGGTTTTGGACGTGGTTGCGGTTTATGATGCCGATGATCCCTATGCCCGGCCCGATCAACCCCCAACGCTGGGACTTGCTGGTTTGCCGGTTACGAGGTTTCGCTTCGGAGTACCCGCTGCGGAACAGTTGGCATTTTTCGGGGATCCCGATTACCCAGCGTTATTTCAGCAAACCGTGGCACGCCTAGAAACCCTCGGCGGTGAGTGTGTGGAGATTGACTTTGCCCCGTTTATAGAGACCGCGCAACTGCTGTATCAAGGGCCGTGGGTAGCGGAACGTTACACGGCGATTCGCGATTTTATCGAGGCGCAACCTGAGGCACTAGGGGACGTTACACGAGAGATTATCACTGGCGGACGCACTTGGTTAGCGGTAGACGCCTTTACTGCACAATACCGCTTGCAGACCTTACGCCGTCAAACGGAGGCGGTTTGGGATCAGGTCGATCTGATTCTGACCCCCACAGCCGGTACCTTGCCAACGATCACCGCTGTCGAGGCCGATCCTCTGCGGATTAATAGTGACCTGGGTTATTACACCAATTTCATGAATCTGCTTGATCTCTGTGGGATAGCGGTACCCGCAGGGTTGCGTCCAGACGGTTTACCTTTTGGGGTGACACTGTTTGCGCCCGCGTTTCGTGACCGCGATGTATTGCCGCTAGCGGATCGCTTGCACCGTGCCGGTGGCATGAATTTGGGTACCGGGATCGATACGCCGCCGGATTACCCCCCATTGCCTGTTGATAACCGCCATACGGTTGCCGTGGCCGTGTGTGGGGCACACATGAGCGGTTTGCCGCTGAACCATCAGTTAACCCAGCGGCGTGCGCGGTTGCTTTGCGCGACGCGTACTGCACCTGAATACCGGTTTTACGCCTTGCCGGGGGGGCCACCCCAACGCCCCGGACTGGTTCGGGTGGCCACTGACGGTGCAGCAGTGGACGTAGAAGTCTGGGCTGTGCCTGCCGACCAGTTTGGGACTTTTGTGGCCAACATCCCCGCCCCACTGGGTATCGGGCGGGTACGCTTGGCGGATGGCAGTGAAGTATCAGGATTTCTATGCGAAGCCATTGCCGTCACCGAGGCGCAGGATATTACCTCTTTGGGGTCATGGCGGCGGTTTATGGACAGTACTGGCCTGGCTCCGGAAACTTCGGGCCACGCGCACATTCATAAGCATCGGCGGTAAATATTTCCACTTCAGTCCCCGTTGGAAAAGAGACCAGTCGCTGCCAGATTGCCGCCACCGAATCGTCGAGCAATCCTCCCCAGCGATAGGCTGCATCGAGGTTCAGATCCTGGCCCAGATTGCGCTCGACGACCGCTTCGATCACGGTGTCGGGCACAGAAGGCGCATCCCCAGGCTGCCTGTGTTCCGAGGTATATTCCAAGGTGATCGCCCCTAACAGCAGGTCAACTGCGGCTACCGGTGTCACCACATCGTGTTCGCTCACGGTATAAGGCACATCAAGATCGACAGGATCAGGACTCAGCGTATCCCAGGGCACCAGCGCATCAATCTGCCCGTGGGTAGACAAACAGGGCGCACCCAGACAGCGCATGGACAGGGCCTGGTCTTCGCTCACTTCCCGGACTCCCGCCGCCATCACCATCGCCTGGTTGCCCATGAGCGGTCGAGTGACCAGCCGCCAGGCGCTATGGGGAGCGAGTCCGAAATGACTCGGGTCAGCAACCGCCTGCTCCCCCAGAGCATCGACCAGTTCTTGGCGAATGGCCGGACCCAGATTGAATCGGGTCACTTCGATGAAACTCACCGGGATAGGTGCAGCACGCGGTGGTTCCTCAACCCATTCCACGCCGTAAGTCAGCCGATAACGCGTTCTATCGAGTGGGGGTTCCGACACCTCCAGCGCCAGCATCGCCAAAGGCATGGGACCCATGGACGCCGTCGGCCAAAAGACGGATTCCGTCTGATCAGCCG
>SKOM01000039.1 GCA_007120095.1 Candidatus Competibacteraceae bacterium
GCCGAGCAGCGTCAGCTTAAGGTATTTGATGCGACGTGCCCCTTAGTCACTAAAGTCCACATGGAGGTTTCGCATCACAGTCGCGCGGGGCGTGAGGCGATTTTAATCGGCCATGCAGGTCATCCCGAAGTCGAAGGCACGCTGGGGCAGTACGATACGGCTCAAGGTGGCCGCATGTATCTGGTCGAAAGCGTCGCGGATGTCGAGCGCTTGCAGGTTGAGCATCCCGAACAATTGGCCTATGTCACCCAGACCACCCTGTCGGTGGATGACACGGCCGAGGTGATCCATGCCTTGCGGGCGAAATTCCCGCAGATTCGTGGCCCGAAAAAAGACGATATTTGCTACGCCACCCAAAACCGCCAGGATGCCGTGCGGGATCTCGCCCAACGCTGTCAGTTGTTATTAGTGGTTGGCTCTAAAAACAGTTCAAATTCTAACCGATTACGCGAACTGGCTGAAAAACAAGGGATTGAAGCGTATCTGATTGACGGTGCGGCGGATATTGATCCACAGTGGCTGAATGGCCACACCGATATTGGCATCACCGCTGGTGCCTCGGCTCCAGAGGTGTTAGTACAAGAGGTCATTAGCCGACTCCAAGCACTGGGCGCTACCACAGTGACCAATACACCAGGACGCGAGGAACATGTGGTCTTTGCCATGCCGCGTGAGTTACGCCAGGCGAGTCAAGTCGCCAACACCTGATTCCCATACCCAGGTTGAGAACACCTAATGGACATGACGGGTATGGGCCAGTTTGCCGGTACTTTGGCCGATGCGGCGCGTTCCATCGTTTTACCCTGTTTTCGTCAGCCTTTGCCTATTGAGCATAAGGCTGACCATTCACCGGTAACCCGTGCTGACCGTGCGGCTGAACAGCGGCTGCGTGAGCTGATTCAGCAGAGCTATCCCGAACACGGAATAGTCGGTGAAGAGTATGCTGACCAAGGTCGCGAGAAGCGTTATCGCTGGGTGCTGGATCCCATTGATGGAACCAAGAGTTTCATCAGTGGTATGCCCACTTTTGGTACATTGATTGCGCTGTTGGATCACCATACTCCGCTACTGGGTCTGATTGATATGCCGGTGCTGAACGAACGCTGGCTAGGGCTGGCGTCAGGTGTAACGACACTCAATGGCCGACGCTGCCAGACCCGCACCATTGAGCAGCTTGCGCAGGCCATTTTATTTGCAACCTCGCCGGATATGTTCCAGGGTGACGAGCAACGGAGTTTCCAACGCCTGGCCACGGCGGTGCAACTGCACCGCTTTGGGGCCGATTGCTATGCCTATGGACTGTTGGCGGCCGGTTACATTGATCTGGTGGCCGAAGCGGATCTGAAACCGTATGATTTCATGGCTCTGATTCCCATCATTGAAGGCGCTGGCGGGGTGATTACCGATTGGCAGGGGCGACCCCTGAGCCTGGAATCCGATGGTCGAGTGCTAGCGGCAGCAACTCCGGCATTGCATCAGCAGGCGCTCAAGGTTTTGAATGCCGAATCAGCGGTTGAATGAGGCTAGTGTTCAATCGCTGCCACGGATTCGCGGCGACCATCCTCGTATACCGTATCGAGACGGACACTAAAGCCCCAGAGTCGATACAGATGCTTGAGCATTTCCTGGGCGTTTTCCGCCAAGGGTTTGCGGTTATAGCGCGTATGGACGAGGGTCAGTGAACGGTCACCACGGTGATCGACCGAATAGATTTGAATATTCGGCTCTTGACTGCCTAGATTGTATTGATCCGCCAAGGCTTGCCGCAGTCGGCGATAACCACGCTCGTCGTGAATGGCGCTGATGGCCAGCTCGCGCTGTTTATCGTCATCAAGTACCGCGAACAGTTTAAATTGACGCATGACTTTGGGCGATAAATACTGGGCGATAAAACTTTCATCCTTGAAATTGCGCATGGCGAAATCCAGCACTTTCACCCAATCTTGTCCGGCAATATCAGGAAACCAGTAACGATCCTCCTGGTCAGGTTGCTCGCAGATGCGGCGAATATCGCTCATCATGGCAAAACCCAAGGCATAGGGATTGATGCCGGAATAATAAGGGCTGTCAAAATCAGGTTGGGCGATTACGTTGGTGTGCGATTGCAAAAACTCGATCATGAACCCGTCAGAGAGCAAGCCCTCATCGTACATCTGATTCAGCAGTGTGTAATGCCAGAACGTCGCCCAACCTTCGTTCATCACCTGAGTCTGGCGCTGCGGGTAGAAATATTGCCCCAGTTTGCGCACGATGCGGACGATTTCGCGTTGCCACGGCTCTAACAGCGGCGCGTTTTTCTCAATGAAATATAAAATATTTTCCTGCGGTTCGGCGGGGAAGCGGGTTTTTTGGTCTGGATCTGCAGTGTGTTCTTGAACCGGAATTGTCCGCCATAGATCATTGATTTGGGTTTGCAGATAGGCTTCGCGTTCTTGCTGGCGCAGGCGTTCGGCAGTAGCCGATAGTGGGGCAGGACGTTTATAACGATCGACCCCATGATTCATGAGAGCGTGGCAGGAATCCAAGAATAATTCAACTGTTTCGTGACCATAGCGTTGTTCACACTCGGTAATGTAATTTTTCGCAAACAGCAAGTAATCGATGATGGCATCCGCCGAAGTCCAGGTGCGGAATAAATAATTGCCTTTGAAAAAGGAATTATGCCCGTAGCAGGCGTGGGCGATTACCAGTGCCTGCATGGTGAGAGTATTTTCCTCCATCAAATAGGCAATGCAGGGATTGGAATTAATCACGACTTCATAAGCCAGACCCATTTGCCCCCGGCGATAGTTTTGTTCCGTGGCCACAAAGCGTTTGCCGTATGACCAGTGATGGTAGCCCAGCGGCATGCCTACGGCAGAATAGGCATCCATCATCTGCTCGGCGCTGATGATTTCAATCTGATTGGGGTAGGTATCCAGCGCGTATTGCGCCGCAATCCGCCCCAGTTCTTGGTTGTAGCGTTCCAGCAGCGGGAACGTCCAGTCCGAGGACTCAGAAATCACTTGCGGTCTCATGCGGCTTGCCTCTTGAACAGATCGCGGAATACGGGATAAATATCGCTTGGCCCATCAATCTGGCGCATGGCGAAATGCGGGCACTGCGCTTGAACTTCTTGATACGCTTCCCACAGGCTCTGATGCCGGTCAGGAGTAATTTCCACATAGGCGAAGTAACGCACCAGCGGCATGATGGACTCCGTTAGCAACTGCTGGCACAGTGGCGAGTCGGTGTGCCAGTTATCACCGTCCGAGGCTTGGGCGGCGTAAATATTCCAACTGGCGGTGGGGTAGCGTTCTCGGGCGATGTCATACATCATTTCCAAAGCACTGGAAACTACTGTGCCGCCGGTTTCCCGCGAGTAGAAAAATTCCTCTTCATCCACCTCTTTGGCAATGGTGTGGTGGCGGATAAATACCACTTCGATATGCTCGTAATTGCGCCGGAGAAACAAATACAGCAAGATGAAGAATCGCTTAGCCAGGTCTTTACGTGCCTGGTTCATCGAACCCGATACATCCATTAAACAAAACATCACCGCTTGCGACGAAGGTTGCTCCTGTTTGACGCGGTTGTTGTAGCGTAGATCATACGTGTCGATAAACGGCATACCCCGCAACCGGGCATGCAGTCGCTCGATTTCGGCAAGCAGCGCTTCTTGCTCGGCGGGATCGGCTTCGGGATCCTGACGCAAGGCCTGGAGACACTCTTCAGCCTCGCGGAGCTGGGCGCGATAGGGTGCGCCCATGGCTTGCCGCCGGGCCAGCGACTGCTTTAGGGAACGCACCACGTTGATGTTACTCGGTACACCGTCGGTGCTGTAACCGGCACGTACCCATTTGTATTCGGTTACTTTAGCCAGTTCAGTTTTGACCAGATTGGGCAGCTCCAGATCTTCGAAAAACATTTCCAGAAATTCTTCGCGGGTGAGCTGAAAACTGAAGGCATCCTCGCCTTGACCCTGATTGCTGGCCTGACCTGCGCCTCCACTACCGTTACCACCGCGCGGACGCGGCAGACGATCACCCTCGATGAAGTCTTTGTTGCCGGGGTGAACAATCTGCCGCTCTCCGCCTGATCCATGGTGGAATACCGGTTCGCTCAGGTCACGTGCTGGAATATTAATTTTCTCGCCACTGTCCATATCGCGGATGCTGCGTTCTGACATCGCATCGGACACGGCGCGCTTGATCTGGCCCTTAAAACGCTGAATAAAGCGCTGGCGATTAACGGCACTTTTGTTTTTGCCGTCTATACGCCGATCAATAAAATGGCCCATAAACCTGCTCCTGCCCCATTAAGAGGCTTTGCGCACCCGCAGGTACCATTCCGATAGCAAGCGGACTTGTTTGCGTGTATAGCCCTTTTCTATCATGCGGTTGACAAAATCCTCATGTTTTTTCTGGTCTTCAGCCGAGGACTTGGCGGTGAATGAAATCACCGGCAACAGTTCTTCGGTGCTGGAAAACATTTTCTTCTCAATCACCGCCCGCAGCTTTTCATAGCTGGTCCACGACGGATTCTTACCCTGGTTGTTCGCCCGCGCCCGCAACACAAAATTGACAATCTCATTGCGAAAATCCTTGGGGTTGGAAATACCCGCCGGTTTTTCGATTTTCTCCAGTTCGTCGTTCAAGGCTGAGCGGTCGAAGAACTCGCCCGTCTCCGGATCGCGGTATTCCTGATCCTGAATCCAGAAGTCTGCATACGACACGTAGCGGTCGAACAGATTTTGTCCATACTCGGAATACGATTCCAGATAGGCTTGCTGCAATTCTTTACCGATGAATTCGGCATAGCGGGGAGCCAGATAGCCCTTGAGGTAACCCAGATAACGCTCTTCGGTTTCTGCGGGGAACTGCTCACGCTCGATCTGACGTTCCAATACATACAACAAATGCACCGGGTTGGCCGCGACTTCGGTGTGATCGAAATTAAACACCCGTGACAAGATCTTAAAGGCAAAGCGGGTGGAAATACCGGTCATGCCCTCATCAACGCCGGCATAATCGCGGTATTCTTGCAGTGACTTGGCACGCGGATCAGTGTCTTTGAGGTTTTCGCCATCGTAGACCCGCATTTTAGAGAAAATACTGGAATTTTCCGGTTCTTTCAGCCGAGTTAACACCGAAAACTGCGCCAGCATTTCCAGTGTGCCGGGCGCGCAGGGGGCGTTATCCAGTGAGCTATTGCTCAGTAGTTTCTGGTAAATATGCACTTCTTCGGAGACGCGCAGACAATACGGTACTTTAACGATGTACACCCGATCCAGAAAAGCCTCGTTGTTTTTATTGTTTCTAAAGCTTTGCCACTCGGCCTCGTTGGAGTGGGCAAGGATGATGCCCTCGTAGGGCAGGGCGGACAAACCCTCAGTGCTGTTGTAATTGCCTTCTTGGGTGGCGGTTAACAAGGGATGCAGAACCTTAATCGGGGCTTTGAACATCTCGACGAATTCGAGCAGGCCGCGGTTGGCCCGGCACAGCCCCCCGGAATAGCTGTAGGCATCGGGGTCATTCTGAGCGTAGTGCTCAAGCTGGCGGATATCGACTTTACCCACCAAGGAAGAAATATCCTGATTGTTTTCATCGCCAGGTTCGGTTTTGGCCACAGCGATTTGATCCAGCACAGAAGGCTTGAGCTTAACCACCTTGAACTGGGTGATATCACCATTGTATTCGTGCAAACGCTTAACCGCCCAAGGCGACATAATGGTCTTGAGGTGGCGACGCGGGATGCCGTAGTCCTCTTCCAGTATGGGGCCGTCTTCGTCAGGATCAAACAGGCTGAGCGGTGACTCAAACACCGGTGAGCCTTGAACGGCATAAAACGGCAGTTTTTCCATTAAGGCTTTAAGCCGTTCGGCCAGCGAAGATTTACCGCCGCCTACCGGCCCAAGCAGATACAGAATCTGTTTTTTCTCTTCTAGCCCCTGGGCTGAGTGCTTTAGGTAGGAAACGATATGCTCAATCGATTCCTCCATACCATAAAAATCTTTAAATGCTGGATATATTTTTAGAATTTTATTGGAAAAAATTCGGCTTAAACGCGAATCATGGCTGGTATCGACCAGCTCGGGTTCGCCGATAGCCATTAACAAACGCTCAGCGGCGTTGGCGTAAACACCGGGATCGGTTCTACACAGCTCCAGGTAGTCTTGGAGCGTGAGAACCTCTTCTTTACTCACTTCGTAACGTGATTGGAAATGCTTAAAAATACTCATGGACTGGCGACCTCTCTGGCAGTATTGCCGGGTGACCTCAACAGATGGCTCGATATTAAATCTGCAATTTACGAGCCATCAGCTTGACAACGCATTAGCCCGTCAGGTTCCGGATTGATAGCTTATGTTGGTGTGCGCAAGCCTGGGTTTTGCACTGGTGTGGTGCAACTGGATGCTGTGAGACGGTGCACGCTGGCACCATCAGTCATCAGCCGTTTGGCAATGAACCTGTTAACCTGATTCGGTTGCGTCCGCGAATTCAAGTTCGGCTTTATCGGCACATTTCGGCTAGAATATTAAAGTTTAAACCACCTCGATAGTCCATCATGTCTGATTTTAATTCGCTCACCATCCGTCGAGCGCTGCTTAGCGTTTCCGATAAAACCAATATTGCCGATTTTGCCCGCCAATTACACGCACTGGATGTGGAGCTGCTGTCCACCGGCGGTACCGCGCGGTCATTGCGCGAACACGGACTGCCGGTTACCGAAATTGCCGACTACACAGGTTTTCCAGAGATCATGGACGGTCGGGTAAAAACCCTGCATCCGCGTATTCATGCCGGCTTGCTCGGGCGGCGCGGAATTGACGATGCCGTACTGGCTGAACAGGCTATCGAACCCATCGATCTGCTCGTTGTCAATTTATACCCGTTTGAACGCACTGTCGCCCGGCCGGATTGTGATTTCGCTACGGCTGTGGAAACTATTGACATTGGCGGGCCGGCCATGTTGCGGGCCGCTGCTAAGAATTATCGCCATGTCGCTGTCGTTACCGATCCTAAGCAGTACATTGAGCTGGGTCAGGAGTTGGCAGCCAACGCTGGTGCACTGAGTGCCAAAACGCGACTGCAATTGGCTATCGCGGCATTTAACCGGGTGGCACAATACGATGCGGCGATCAGTAATTACTTCTCAGCCCTCAGCTCTGAAGGTCAGCGGAGTGGATTTCCGGATCAGTACACTCTCAGTTTTATTAAA
>SKOM01000100.1 GCA_007120095.1 Candidatus Competibacteraceae bacterium
ACTGGGTTGTGGCTTACCGATGAGTGCAATTTTATTACCCTTGGGTTTGGCGTTCATCATGTTCGCCATTGGCTTAAGCTTGCGGGTGGCCGACTTTACCCGTATTTTCCGCTATCCGCGTTCCCTGGGCATGGCCTTGGTGAACCAGATCATTCTGCTGCCGCTGTGGGCTGCGGTGCTGGTGCTGTGGTATCAGGGGCGTCCAGAATTTGCCTTAGGCATTATGATCCTGGCCGCCTGTCCTGGCGGTGTGACCTCCAACCTGCTGACCGTGCTGGCCGGAGGCAATGCCGCGCTATCGGTCTCCGCAACGGCCATTTCCAGCCTGGTCGGTATCGTCAGCATCCCGTTGATTTTATGGGCCGCGCAAGCGATGTTGCTCGGTGATGCCGCCCTGGTGGCCATACCGGCAGGGCGAATATTACTGGGCGTGTTCCTGGTGACCGGAGTTCCGGTGGTGCTGGGTATGGTGCTGCATTACTTCTGGCCCACGCTGGCGGTGCGGATACGGGGCTGGTGCCGACACTTGGCGACGGCGATTTTTGCCCTGATTGTGATCGGCGCGTTCATGAGTCAGCGTGAGACCATGATGATGCATTTCAAGGATTTAGGGCCGTATATTTTAGCTTTAAATGTGGGCACCATGGCTTTAGGGTGGTTCGGCGCTCGGTTATTGCAACTGGATTTTGGCGATATGATTGCGGTCACTATGGAGTCGGGCATGCAAAATGCGGCATTAGCCATATTCATCGCCACCAGCCTGTTGGGCGAACCTGCGATGGTTGTCCCTGCTATTCTCTACGCCTTGATGATGAACGTGTCTGCGGCCGGATTCACGGCCTGGGCGCGTGCCAGAGGCCGCTCGGTATCACCGGCCTTGGGGTAATGAGTATTGTCTAACCCGGTAATTCTTACCCCCGTAGGGGCGGCACATGGCCGCTAAGCCTCGATCTTAAATCAGCGCCGCCGCCGACCGGTCAATGAGCCGAGTAGCCCGCGTACAATTTGGCGGCCAATTTGCGTACCCATAGAGCGCATGGCACTGGTTGCGGTGGCTGTAAGCATCGAAGAACCGGCCCGACCGGATTTAGCTGTCCGTCGCGATCTGGCTTGATTCTGAGTGGTGACAGTGACGGTCGCTTCTTCGGACAGTGCTTCCTCGGCTTGGCGCTGCAAAATTTGATAGGCGGATTCGCGATCCACGGGTTCATCATAAACGCCCGCCAACACCGAGTTGCTCAATATCGCCTGGCGCTCGGCGCTGGTCAGCGGTCCCATACGGCTGGCCGGTGGACGGATCATGACGTGCTCTACCGGAGTGGGGGTACCTTGAGCATCCAATACCGACACCAGCGCTTCGCCAACCCCTAATGCGGTGATCGTGGCTTCGGTATCCAGCGCTGGGTTAGGGCGGAAGGTTTGCGCTGCAACCCGCACAGCGCGTTGATCCCTTAGATGGTGGGCCTAGTAGGACTTGAACCTACAACCAACGGATTATGAGTCCGCTGCTCTAACCAATTGAGCTATAGGCCCGGTGATCAGGGGGCTAGTTTACCCTAGTCGTCATTCTGAATCGAGAAAGCTGCGCAATTGCTCCGAACGGTTGGGATGGCGCAGTTTGCGCAGCGCTTTGGCCTCTATTTGGCGAATGCGCTCGCGGGTCACATCAAACTGTTTGCCTACCTCTTCCAGAGTATGATCGGTATTCATGTCAATACCAAAGCGCATGCGCAGGACTTTAGCCTCACGGGGTGTTAATGAAGCCAATACCTCACGCGTGGCTTCCCGTAACCCTTCAGAGGTTGCGGCATCCACAGGGGATAATACCGTAATATCCTCGATGAAGTCACCCAGATGCGAGTCCTCATCATCGCCGATAGGGGTTTCCATGGAAATCGGTTCTTTAGAAATTTTCAACACTTTGCGGACTTTTTCCTCGGGCATCTCCATGCGTACCGCCAGTTCATCCGGCGTGGGCTCATGACCCATTTCCTGCAACATTTGGCGGCTGATGCGATTGAGCTTATTGATCGTCTCAATCATGTGTACCGGAATGCGAATCGTGCGCGCCTGATCGGCAATCGAGCGGGTGATAGCCTGGCGAATCCACCAGGTTGCATAAGTGGAAAATTTATAGCCGCGTCGATATTCAAACTTATCCACGGCTTTCATCAAGCCGATATTGCCTTCTTGGATGAGATCCAGGAATTGTAGGCCGCGGTTGGTGTATTTTTTGGCGATGGAGATCACCAGGCGCAGGTTGGCCTCCACCATTTCCTTTTTAGCACGGCGCGCCTTGGCCTCGCCGATGGACATGGCGCGATTGGTGTCCTTGATCTCTTGAATGGTCAGATGCGCCTGCTGCTCGATGTGCTGCAGTTGGCGTTGGATATTGTGGATATCGTCACGATATTTGAGCAAAACAGGCGCGTACTTCGCCTTAGACTGCGTGTGTTGATCCACCCATTCGAGATTAGTCTCGTTTTGGGGAAAACTGCTGATGAACACTTTGCGCGGCATCCGGGTGCGGTTGATACAGATGTTCATAATGGCTTTTTCCAAAGCACGGATCTCATCAACGCTTTGGCGCATCACCTGGAACAGTTTGTCCAATACCCGTGGCATGAGCTTTAATTCGCGGAAACGCAGGGTGATTTGCTCACGCAAGGCGCGGCTTTCATCGGTGGCAGGCCCATGACGGGAGATACTGTCGATGAATGCCGCATGCAATTCTCTGAGTTCAGCAAAACGGCGGGCAGCCTCTTCCGGGTCAGGTCCTGGGTCTTTTTCCGGGGGGGCATCATCATCGTCGTCGTCATTGTCCTTGCTGTCGGACTCAGTGACGCTTGAATGATTTTCATCCGCCGCCGCCAGCGGGGCGGAAGTGCTGGCTACAGCCACAGGGTCTTCTTCAAAACCGGAAAGAATGTCGGACAGGCGGATTTCACCTTGCTGGACACCGGCATAGATCTGCAACAAAGCCGTGGTGGCTAACGGATAGCTGGCCAGCGCTGATAAGACCTCGCTGATGCCTTCTTCAATGCGCTTGGCGATTTGAATCTCGCCTTCACGGGTGAGCAACTCGACTGTGCCCATTTCGCGCATATACATGCGTACCGGGTCGGTTGTCCGACCGAATTCTGCATCCACAGCCGCCAGTGCGGCTGCCGCTTCTTCGGCGACATCTTCATCGGTATTAACCGGATGTTCGCTCAGCAGCAAGGTATCGGTGTCAGGGGCAAACTCATGAACCTCGATTCCCATATCGTTGATCATCGCAATGATGTCTTCGATCTGTTCGGGATCGACGATATCATCCGGGAGATGATCATTGACTTCGGAGTAGGTTAAGAATCCCTGTTCCTTGCCGCGTGCGATCAGTTTTTTAAGCTGTGACTGCTGTTCACTCATGTAGGCGATCGTGTGACAGTAACGTGGGCCAAAAGTAACTCTCTATTATAGCACAAACTAGACAAACTACACGAGATTAATCAGCGTCTGGTCTATGTAATGTGCGCAAATAGTGCAGTTCATGTTCATCCAATTCGCCGCGTGCGGCCTTATCAAACCAATAGCGGTCTAAGTAAAGCTGTTGCAGTTTGTCCAATACACCCATGAATTCAGCCTCCGCTAGATCATCGTTAAGGTCAAAACCCGCCTGGGCCAGCTTGGTCAAAATGTGGCCGGTTGGCGTGTCACGATAATGTTCCAACAACGCTCCCAGTGTAATGTGGGGGTGAGTTTGTAGATATTCAACCAACTCGGCGAATAACGGCAAACCGGGGACGGTTAGTTTTTTCAGCGCATCTAGATGCTGAACCCGATGGGCCAGGATCGGTTGATGCAACAGCAGACTGATGGCAAGCCGGGGCAGGGTGCGGCGTAATAGTGGCGCTCGTGAGCGTACAGCAGGTTGGTGCTCGGGTGGGCTGATATGCCGATTGAGCAATTCGACAGGGGCTTGCACCCGCTCGGCCAATTGCTGGTGCAACAGGTCACGATAGGCACCCGCAGGCAATTTGCTCAACAGCGGTTTGGCCAGCTCCAACAGCCGGGCACGGCCATCGACATCGTTTAACCGGGTTTGGGCACTCAACTGATCCAGCAAGTATTCCGATAACGGTGTGGCCTCGACTACTCGCTGTTCAAAAGCCTGCTGGCCAATGTGACGAACGAGACTGTCCGGGTCTTCGCCTTCCGGTAAGAACAGATAGCCCACCCGGCGACCATCACGGACTGTCGGCAGAACATGTTCCAGCGTGTGCCACGCCGCATCTCGTCCGGCCCGATCACCATCGAAGCAGAACACCAGCTCATCACTGAGGCGAAACAGTTGGTTGATATGCTCGTCGGTGGTCGCTGTGCCCAGGGTGGCTACTGCGTAAGGTATACCGTGTTGGGCCAGAGCCAGCACATCCATGTACCCTTCGACAACCAGTAAGCGTGCCGGCTTATTCCGGCGTTGGCGCAACAGTTCGTACACGCCATAGAGCTGGCGGCCTTTATGAAACACCGGCGTCTCTGGCGAGTTTAGATATTTGGGCGGGGTGTCATCCAGCGCCCGTCCCCCAAAGCCCAGGGTACGGCCCCGGCGGTCGCGAATCGGAAACATCAGCCGATCACGAAACCGATCATAAACGCCGTTGCCCTGATCGCGGGCGATGACCAACCCGGCGGTTTCCAGCGCTTGATGCGAATACCCTTGCTGGCTCAGGGCAGGGTGCAGATTATCCCAGCCGGGTGGAGCATACCCGATGCCAAAATCACGGGCTGTCGTGCCCTCGATACCGCGGCCGCGCAAATACTCGATGACCGTTTGGCGTCGGGCATGATGACGCAGTTGGTGGCGGAAAAAGCGGTCGGCCGCCGCCAACAGGGGGTAGAGATCAGGATGAGTGGTTTGAGGTGTATAGGCCGCAGCGTCTTGTGGCAGGCTAACACCCGCCTGTTCGGCCAGTTCACTGACGGCTTCAAGGAATTCCAGCCGTTCATAGTCCATCAAAAAGCTGATGGCATTGCCACCTGCCCCGCAGCCGAAACAGTGATAGAATTGTTTATCCGGGCTGACGGTAAACGATGGGGTTTTGTCGTGGTGAAACGGACAGCAGGCGCTGTAATTACGCCCGGTTTTGCGTAGCGGCACACGCCGATCAATCAACTCGACTAAGTCGACGCGTGCCAGCAGATCATCCAAAACAGATTGTGGGATGCGATGCGCCATGGGCTGAGTCGTGGCGATCGCCGCTATGGCCTCAGTGACTCAGGCGTTGTTTAACCTGAGCACTGACCGCCGACATATCAGCGCGGCCTTGGATTTGGGGTTTAAGCAGACCCATGACCTTGCCCATATCGCGCATGGACTCGGCACCGCTATCGCTAATCGCCTGATCAATCAGACGGTTTAACTCCTCAGCGGACAAGGCTGCCGGTAAATACGTGCGGATCAGCTCAAGTTCAAAGACTTCCTTATCAGCTAGATCAGTGCGATTCGCCTGGCGGAACTGCTCAATGGATTCGCGCCGTTGTTTGGCCATTTTGTCAAGCACGGCGAGTACCTGTTCGTCATCAAGTTCAGTGCGCTCATCGATCTCGCGCTGTTTAATCGCCGCCATAATTAAACGGATGACGCCAAGACGCGGTTTGTCCTTGCTGCGCTGAGCGGCTTGCATATCATCCCGTAAACGGATTTTTAGAGACATTGGACGGTTAAAGGTTGACAATGAGCAACGAGAGGCTTAATACATGCGGACGCGGCGCGAGTTTTCGCGAGACAGCTTTTTGAGGTGGCGTTTAACGGCCGCCGCACGCTTGCGTTTGCGTTCCTGAGTCGGTTTTTCGAAATATTCACGGCGACGCACTTCGGATAAAATTCCAGCCTTCTCGCAAGAGCGTTTAAAGCGGCGTAACGCAACATCAAAAGGTTCGTTTTCCTTGATTTTTACAGCGGGCATGTAGTCTATTTCCTCATCGGCAGTAGATAATGGTTAGCGCAGGATGGCGCATTAGTGAATGATCACAGTGAACAGGGGATTTTAAATCAATCTATGGAAAAAGCAAAATACTATCCGTATACCGGTGGGGTGGTTCTCGGCATTGAAACCTCCTGCGATGAAACCGGGATCGCTTTGTATCATGGCCAACGTGGGCTGCTGGCCCACACCGTGTACAGTCAGACGGAGTTGCATTCCCGCTACGGCGGGGTGGTGCCAGAGTTGGCTTCGCGTGATCATGTGCGCAAAACCCTGCCGTTGATTCATGCCTTGCTCGATGAGGCGGGGTTGCCAGCGAGCGCCATCGGTGGGGTGGCGTATACCGTCGGCCCCGGATTGGTGGGCGCGTTGCTGGTGGGTGCGGCCGTGGGGCGCAGTCTGGCCTGGGCCTGGCAAGTGCCTGCTATCGGAGTCCATCACATGGAAGGGCATTTACTCGCGCCGATGCTGGAAGACAACCCGCCGCGTTTGCCGTTCGTCGCCCTGCTGGTTTCCGGAGGCCACACTCTATTGGTGCAGGTGGCCGAAATCGGTCATTACCGTATTCTAGGTGAATCTGTGGACGATGCGGTCGGTGAGGCGTTTGATAAAGCCGCTAAATTATTGGGCCTGGGCTACCCCGGTGGGCCGGCACTGGCGCGTCTGGCCGAACAAGGTGACCCCCAGCGTTTTCATTTCCCACGGCCGATGACCGATCGACCGGGTCTGGATTTTAGTTTCAGCGGCTTAAAAACCCATACCCTCAATACGCGTCAGGCCATCGGTGCCAGCCCCCAGAATGATGCCGATATTGCCCGCGCTTTCGAGGAAGCCGTGGTCGATACCTTGCTCATTAAGTGCCGACGGGCGCTTCGCCATACCGGTTATCGCGGTTTGATCATCTCCGGTGGCGTTGGGGCCAATCGGCGTTTGCGGGCGCGGCTGAGCGCTATGGGGGCGGCTGAGGCCATCGATGTGTATTATCCGCGTCCAGTATGGTGTACCGACAACGGTGCCATGATTGCGTATGCCGGGTACCGCCGCCTGCTGGCGGGTCAGCAGGATGAGCCGATTATCCAGGCACGACCGCGTTGGTCGCTGGAAGAACTTCCGGCGATATGAATCAGCTCTGTTGGTGAATTGTACCTGCTTCAGTAGGGCGGTTTCGCGCCAGCAAACTGCCATTTCTGGTCGCTGTTGGTGGATTGTAC
>SKOM01000187.1 GCA_007120095.1 Candidatus Competibacteraceae bacterium
CCGCAGCGCATGGTGTTTAAAGTACGCCGTCGTCAACGCGGCGCTGCACAATACACTCGCCAGGCCGCTCAGGGGCAGTTTCTGGAAGTGACGGAAGGCCGCTGTCGGTTGCTGGTGAATCTCACCGATTATCTGGACACGGGGTTGTTTCTCGATCATCGTCCGCTGCGGCTGTGGCTGGGTGAGAATGCCCAGGGACAGCGGCTGCTGAATCTGTTTTGCTATACGGGTGCAGCAACTGTCCATGCGGCGCTTGGCGGTGCGCGCCGCACTACCAGCGTGGATTTATCCAAGACCTATTTGGACTGGCTGCGGCGTAATCTGGCGCTGAATGGCTGTGATCGACCCGCCCAGCAGATGATTCAGGCCGACTGCCGCCAATGGCTGCACGACTGTCGTGATGTTTACGATCTGATTCTGCTCGATCCGCCGAGTTTTTCCAATTCTAAACGCATGCAGGGCAATCTGGATATTCAGCGTGATCATGCCGAATTGATCCGAACCGCTGCGGCGCGTCTGGCACCGGACGGCTTGCTGATTTTTTCGACTAATTTAAGCCGCTTTCGCCTGGATCCCGCACTGCATGAGCAGCTACCGATCGAAGATAAAACCGCATGGTCGATTCCCAAGGATTTCCAGCGCAATGCACGGATTCATCAGTGTTGGTTCATAAGGCGATCAGTGCCACAATAATATTAGCACGGGTGCGGGCGATTCTGCGGTAACCGAGTGAAGCGAGCAGTCTGAATGACTGTCGGCCTGCAAATTATGTAACATAACTATGCTAAAACACGGCGCATGAGCCACAGTGTACCGTGCGGTTAGCATCTTAGAGGCTGGGTTTCACACGCTCAGTTCAATCACCAGAAATCGGAGGAGTCATAATGTCAAATCAAGCAACCCAAGCGCTGCAAGAAAATATCGCGGCCAGCCCAGTCAGATATGTTTACTTATTCAACGAAGTGGAGTCTGCAGAAACCGATGTCGGAGGAAGCTGGGAGGCGGTACGGTCTTTACTCGGAGGTAAAGGCGCTAACCTGGCGGATATGACCCGCCTTGATGTCCCGGTACCGCCCGGCTTCACCGTCACCACTGCCGCCTGTAATGCGTATCTGGCCGCCGACGAAAACTTCCCGGAAGGCATGTGGGAGGCGGAGTTGCAAGCGGTTAAAGCGATTGAAACCATGACCGGCAAAGCGTTTGGTGATCCTGATAACCCCTTGCTGGTGTCCTGTCGATCAGGGAGCAAGTTCTCGATGCCGGGCATGATGGACACCATTCTCAACATCGGCCTCAACGACGATGTGGTGCAGGGCATGGTAAAACAAACCAATGACGAGCGCTTTGTCTATGATTTATATCGGCGCTTGATCCAGATGTTTGGTTCCGTGGTGATGGGGGTGCCCGATGAAGTCTTTGAACGGTTTATCACTGACGCCCGCGAACGCGCCGGGGTGGAAATCGACGCCGAGCTCAGCGCTCAAGACTGGATAGGGGTGACGGCGAAATTCAAGGAGGTATTCCGCACCTACACCAACAGTGACTTCCCCTCTGACCCCTATGAACAACTGAGATTAGCCACAGAGGCCGTGTTTAAATCTTGGAATGGTCGCCGAGCCGTGGATTATCGTAACGCGGCGGGCATCGCCCATAATCTCGGCACAGCGGTCAATATCCAGACTATGGTGTTCGGCAATTTCGGCGAAGGCTCAGCGACAGGGGTTGCGATGTCACGTAACGCTTTTACCGGCGAACGCGAGCTGGAAGGCGATTTTCTGATCAACGCCCAAGGCGAGGATGTGGTCGCTGGCACCCGCATGACTCAGCCCATTAGTGATCTCAAAAATTTCATGCCGGAGATCTATAACCAGTTCGAGCAAATTGCCGCCCGCCTGGAAAAGCATTATCGCAATATGCAAGATATGGAATTCACCATTGAACGCGGTAAGTTATGGTTGTTGCAGACTCGTGATGGTAAACGCACGGCACAAGCTGAGGTACGGATTGCCGTGGATATGGTCGAAGAAGGTCTAATCAATAAGGAAACGGCAGTAAGGCGGGTTCAGCCTTCCCAAGTGGACTTTTTCCTGCATCCACAGTTGTCGCAGGCGGCTACCGCCGAGCTCGACCCCATCGCCACGGGTATGAATGTGTCTCCCGGGGCGGCGGTCGGGATCGTTGCCTTTGACGCCGATACCGCCGAGCGCTGGGCGAAAAATGAGGGCAAAAAGGTGATCATGGTGCGCCCGGAAACCAAACCGGATGATGTCCATGGCATGCTCTCCGCCGAAGGCATTGTCACCAGCTCCGGAGGACGCACCAGCCATGCGGCCCTCGTCGCCCGCCAGTTCGGTAAGCCGGCTGTGGTGGGCGTCAGCAATCTGGAGATCAATCTCGATGCGCGGGAAATGACCATCGGCGAGAAATTAGTCATCACCGAGGGAGAGTGGGTTTCTATCGATGGCACCCTAGGCAGAGTGTATCTCGGCAAACTCGACACCGTGGTGCCGGATATCAAAAACCCTTATTTGCTTAAACTGCTCAGTTGGGCCGATGAAATCCGTGAGATTAATGTCTGGGCCAATGCCGATTACCCTCGCGACGCCGAACGCGCCCGCGAATATGGCGCAACCGGCATCGGTCTATGCCGCACCGAACACATGTTTTTTGAAACCGAACGCATGCCGTTTGTACAGCAGATGATTATGGCTAAAAATGTCACCGAGCGCAACGAAGCCTTAGATAAACTACTGCCTTATCAGCGCTCTGACTTTGAGGGACTGTTCCGGGCCATGAACGGCTATCCGGTAATTATTCGCCTGATCGATCCGCCACTGCATGAATTTCTGCCCTCCTATGATGAGCTGGTGCAGGACTTAGCGGACTTGAAAGTGCAGCTCCAGCATTTCCATACCCTGAGTGAAATTGACGAAGCACTGGGCGAAATCAAGATCAAATCGAATTACCTGGAACGCGTCATGGGTCTGCGCGAATCCAATCCCATGCTGGGCATGCGCGGGGTGCGTCTCGGCATTATCATTCCTGAAATCACCAAAATGCAAGTCCGGGCTATTTTTGAAGCCGCTTGCAAGTGCAGCAAAGAAGGCGTTAAGGTTCTCCCCGAGGTGATGATCCCATTGACGTCACATGTCAACGAGCTGCGGGTACAACAAAAGGCCCTGGAGACGGTGGCCGAAGAAGTGATGGAGGAAATGGACTGCCGAGTCGCCTATAAGTTTGGCACCATGATTGAGATCCCACGCGCGGCACTGACGGCCGATGAAATCGCTGAAGTCGCCCAGTTCTTCTCATTCGGCACCAACGACCTCACACAAACCACCTTCGGCATGTCGCGTGATGATGCCGAATCCAGCTTCCTGATTGAATATCTGGGACGGCAGATCCTTGAGGACAACCCTTTTGCAACGATTGACGAAAAAGGCGTGGGGCGGCTGATGCGCATGGCGGTAGAAGATGGCCGCCGGGTACGCCCTGATCTGGAAATCGGCATCTGTGGCGAGCATGGTGGTGATCCCAAGAGCATTGATCTATGCCACCAGCTCAAATTGAACTACGTGTCGTGCTCACCGTTTCGGGTGCCCATCGCCCGCTTGGCTGCAGCCCAAGCGGTGTTAAGGGATCGCTAAAAGACGGCTTGGCTGGCCCTATCCATTGACTTATGGAGAGTCCTCATGAGCGAAGAAAAACATCTGTATCTGTCATTGATCCCGCAAGCATTGGTTGCTTCAATGCTCAAGCCCAAGGATTTCGGCAGTTATTACTCTGTTGGTACCTGGGCGCACATTCAAGGTGAGGCCATTTTCTTCGAGGTGGATCCGACCTTCCGCTCCGATGAATTTCCGTTTGATCTTGTCGAGGAACGCTGTGTCCGGCAACCCAATGGAGCACCCAAACGTTCGGTGTACCTGGCTATTTACCGGGTACTGTCGCGAATTCCCGTCTCGGCGCTGGGTAATTTATACCTGGTCACCAAAGACGGAAGAACATTGGAGCTTCGCCGTGAGGACTATACGCATGCTACTGAGGATACGCTGCATCTTTACCAGGAGTTCTGTCCCATTTCCCCCATGGTAGCCAGTCTTCTAGAGCCCTATGATTTTTGTCGCTTCATCACCAACCCGGCACATCCGATCAATGTGCCGCGCATTGTGTTCTCGCAGCTACAATTGGGCGAGCTGGCCACCGATCCCGAACACGGATCAGTGGAAAATTTCCCGTACGCCAATATGGATCACATTCGCGATGTGCTTATCGAGCTTAAATATAATCGCTTCAAATCCAGCAAACTGGTGTTCAAACAAGTTCAGGAAGGTGTGATTTACCGCATGTTACAAGGCGGGTTTTATGTCGGTGACCAAACTGATTTTGCCTTTTATCGCTTCCCCACTATGGATGAATTGGAAAACAAATACCGCGACTGGTGGCGCTCAGCACAAGTAACAACCCATAACCCGTAACCCACACTTTCATATGATGATAATAATGAACGAGCCTATTTTCTGGATCGCGCCGTTTTCTGCCCTTGTCGCCCTGATCTGCGCCGCGCTGTTTTTCCGCGCTATGGTGCGTGAGGATCAAGGCAGCGAGCGGATGCGCGAGATTGGCGATTATGTGCGCAACGGCGCCATGGCTTATCTGTGGCAGCAATACAAAGTCATGTTATTGGTGTTCTTGGTGCTCGCTGGGTTGTTCGCTGTACTGGCTTATCCACTGGAAGTGCAAAACCCCTGGTTACCGTTTACTTTTATCTTTGGGGGCTTTTTCTCGGCTCTAGCGGGATATTTCGGCATGCAAACCGCTACCCGGGCCTCGACCCGTACCGCCGCCGCTGCCCGCAGTTCGCTGTCCAAAGCACTGCGGATTGCCTTTCGCAGTGGTGCGGTCATGGGTTTAGTTGTGGTGGGTCTTGGCCTGGGCAATGTCGTGGGTTGGTTTCTGGCCGCCAATTGGCTGATCCCACACGACGCTAACGGGGAAGGCATGCGCATGGTGCTCATCACCACCACCATTCTCACTTTCGGTGTCGGTGCTTCGTTGCAAGCGATGTTCGCCCGCGTCGGTGGGGGTATTTTCACTAAAGCGGCTGATGTCGGCGCGGATTTGGTAGGTAAGGTGGAAACCGGTATACCAGAAGACGATCTGCGCAACCCGGCGGTGATTGCGGATAATGTCGGGGATAATGTCGGCGATGTGGCCGGTATGGGCGCAGACTTGTTCGAGTCATACTGTGGCTCGATTTTAGCGGCTTGCGCCCTAGGTGCGGCCGCTTATGTTTTAGAGCCGAGCTTGCAGCTCAAAGCGGTGGTGGCTCCCATAGCCATTGCCGGGGTGGGTATTTTACTCTCCATCATCGGCATCTTTCTGGTCAAAGCCGATGATGGGGCCGATCAACATGAATTGCTTAGTTCCCTGGGGCGCGGCATCAATGTCAGCGCATTGATGATCGTCGTCGTTGCCCTGCCGGTTTTGTTCTTACTCGGTATGCCCAATTTCTGGGGTATCTGGGGCGCAGTGGTTGTCGGCGTTATCACCGGCATCGTGGTCGGGCGTTCAACGGAATATTCCACCTCTGCCAGCTATTCGCCGACCCGCAAAATTGCCGCACAAGCCGAGGGCGGGCCGGCAACCACCATTATTGCCGGACTGGGCATCGGCATGCTGTCGACAGCCATCCCGGTACTGGCCATTGCTGTGGGCATACTGCTGGCCTTCGCCTTGGCATCGGGCTTTGATGCCAGCGCCATCAACCTTGGTCTGTATGGCATCGCCATCGCCGCTGTCGGTATGTTGTCAACTTTGGGGATTACTCTGGCCAGCGATGCCTACGGCCCTATCGCTGATAATGCCGGTGGTAATGTGGAAATGAGCGATTTAGGGCCTGAGGTGCGGGCGCGTACCGATGCCCTGGACTCGCTTGGCAACACGACGGCCGCCACCGGCAAAGGTTTTGCCATCGGTTCAGCGGCACTGACGGCACTGGCGCTTATTGCCTCGTATATTGAGGTTATCCGCATTGAATTAATCAATTCCGGACAGATACTGCTGGCGCTGGGCAATGACATTAATGTCGCGACAGCCCAGGCCAGTCTCACCGATTTTATGGCCTTCTACAATGTCACCTTGCTCAATCCCCTGGTGCTTGTAGGCTTGTTGATCGGATCTATGGTCGTCTTCGTGTTCAGCGGACTCACCATGCAAGCTGTCGGGCGCACCGCTGTTCAAATGGTCGAGGAAGTGCGGCGGCAATTTCGTGAAACTCCCGGTATCTTGCAAAATACCGTTAAACCTGACTATGAGCGCTGTGTGGCCATCTCCACTATGGGCGCGCAACGCGAAATGATCCTGCCCGCCTTTCTGGCAGTGCTCGTGCCTGTTGCGGTCGGCATCCTGCTGGGTGTGGCTGGGGTGATTGGCCTGCTGATCGGCGGTTTAGCAACGGGATTTGCAATGGCGGTGTTCCTGTCCAACGCCGGTGGTGCCTGGGATAATGCCAAAAAATACATCGAATCCGGGCGGCACGGCGGTAAAAACTCCCGCGCCCATCGTGCTGCTGTGGTCGGTGATACCGTGGGCGATCCCTTTAAAGACACTTCCGGCCCGAGCTTGAATATTTTGATCAAGCTGATGAGTATTGTCGCCATTATCACGGCCGGCGTGACCGTATCTTACAGTCTGTTTTAAACCGACAGGAGGGCAGTCCCCGTGCATATACTGAATATTCTTTTGACCAGTAGCCGCATTTTTCCACCTAATGGTGCGACCGCACATCGACAAGGCTTGCAGAGCCGTTCGTTTTACCGTAGTGTCTGGAGTGCGGGCTATTAGACCGCTGCCAATCGCCGATCTGTGGCCTTAAGCTTGAAGCGGCCTGAGATTGGGTTAGAGTGAATCCGTTTTGAGGTTTGACTGTTTACAATGAGTATCGGTACTGTGAAGTGGTTCGATGAATCTAAAGGTTTTGGATTCATCGCGCCGGAAGATGGTGGCAAAGACATTTTTGTTCACTACAGCGCAATCGACGGCAACGGCTTTCGCACCCTCGCAGAAGGCCAACGCGTAGAGTTTGAGGCCAAAGTCGGCCCCAAAGGCATGCAAGCAACCAGCGTTAAAGCAGCCTGAATTGAACCCCTAATAATAATAGGCATTGCTCCCTGACCCGCCTTATGGCGGGTCTTTTATTGCAACTTCCGTTATAATCCGCCCTTTCCCGCCTCACTTGGCTTTGGGCATGCTTGATAAATTACGCAATATCGCCATCATCGCACATGTTGATCATTGCAAGACCACTTTGGTCGATCGTCTGCTGCAACAATCCGGTACTCTCGATGCGCGCGCTCCGGTTCAAGAGCGCATCATGGACAGTAATACCTTAGAACGCGAGCGCGGTATCACCATCCTCGCTAAAAATACAGCGCTGGTATGGCGCGACTATCGCATCAATATCGTTGACACGCCCGGCCATGCGGATTTTGGCGGTGAGGTCGAGCGCGTATTAAGCATGGTGGATTCCGTACTGCTGCTGGTCGATGCCGTCGATGGACCGATGCCGCAAACCCGGTTTGTCACCCAAAAGGCCTTTGCCCTGGGCTTACATCCGATTGTAGTCATCAATAAAATTGATCGCCACGGAGCACGACCCGAGTGGGTCTTGGATCAAACCTTTGATCTATTTGACCGCTTGGGGGCGAGCGAAACCCAACTGGATTTTCCAGTGATCTACGCCTCAGCCCTGCAAGGCTATGCCAGTCTGGATCCCAACGCCCGTGAGGGCGATATGACCTCGCTGTTTGAAATCATCACCGCTCAGGTACCTGCACCTGACGTTGATCCGACGGGGCCGTTTCAGATGCAGGTCAGCGCTTTGGATTACAGCAGCTATGTGGGGGTCATTGGCATTGGTCGCATCCAGCGCGGCCAAATCCGCAGCAATACCCCCGTCAGTATCATCGACCGCCACAATCAGCGCCGCTCGGGACGTATTTTGCAGATTTTGGGTTTTCAAGGTTTAAATCGGGTGGAATTCCCCCAAGCTGAGGCCGGGGATATTATCGCCTTTACCGGCGTGGATCGCCTAGGCATTTCCGATACCTTATGCGATCCTGCGCAACCCGAAGCCTTACCCCCACTGACGGTCGATGAACCTACCGTGAGCATGACGTTTCAAGTCAATGACTCACCGCTGGCCGGACGTGAGGGTAAATTTGTCACCAGCCGCCAGATTCGCGAACGCCTCGAGCGTGAGTTGATTCATAACGTCGCTCTGCGGGTTGAGGATACCGACAACCCAGACCGGCTCCGCGTCTCCGGGCGGGGCGAATTGCATCTGGCGATTCTGGTTGAGACCATGCGCCGTGAAGGCTATGAACTGGCCTTGTCACGCCCTGAAGTCATTGTGCGCGAGATCGACGGTGTACCTCATGAGCCTTATGAGCAACTGGTGGCCGATGTCGAAGAAACCCATCAAGGTGCCATCATGCAACAACTCGGTGAACGGCGCGGGGAGCTCCAAGATATGCGCCCCGACGGTCAAGGGCGGGTACGGCTGGATTATCTAATCCCGGCGAGGGGTTTGATTGGGTTTCGCACTGAATTCTTAACCCTGACCAGCGGCACCGGGCTATTGCATCATGTATTTGATCATTACGGCCCACTATCAAGAGGTGCCATTGCCGGACGCAGTAACGGGGTATTGGTGAGCATGGTGGATGGCAAGGCGCTGGCCTATGCCCTGTATAATTTACAAGATCGTGGCCGGCTGTTCATCGCCCATGGCGAGGGGGTCTATGAAGGCATGGTGATCGGCATCCACAGCCGGGGTAATGACCTGGTCGTCAACCCTCTTAAGGCCAAGCAACTCACCAATATCCGCGCCGCCGGCTCCGACGAAAATATCTTGCTATCGCCACCGGTGCGCCTGAGCCTGGAACAAGCCATGGAATTTATTGACGACGATGAGCTGGTTGAAGTGACGCCCAAAGCCATTCGAGTGCGGAAGAAGTTTCTCAAAGAACATGAGCGCAAACGCGCTGCGCGCCAGGCTGGCTCAGCCTAAGCCCTTGTATTAGAGTCAAAAATTTTTTATCCCTACGAACCAATTAATAATCAGATACTGAGTATTATGACTTTATACATTATCCGTCACGGCGAGACTGCCGGTAATGCCGAACGCATCGTGCAATTTCCTGAAGTGGAATTGAATCAATGTGGTTTACATCAAGCCCAACGCCTGGGGCGAAGGCTGGCCGAGCGCGGGGTAAAACACATCATCAGCAGCGATTACCGCCGGGCGCAGATGACTGCCGAGGCCATTCAACAGGCCAGCGGTGCTCAATTACAGCTTAGTCCTGACTGGCGAGAGCGGCATTTTGGGGATCTGCGCGGACAGAAACACAGCGACATCGGCGATCTCTATCACCCCGATCTCGACCCACCCAATGGAGAATCCTGGACGGTGTTTCATACCCGCATCGACTGCGCTTGGTCTGAGGTTCAAAAACACCTGGCCACCGGTTCCCTGGCCATTGTCACCCACGGCCTGGTATGTTATTCATTGGCACTGCGTCACCTGCAACTGCCGCCCCAGGCTCGGGCACATGCTGATTTTCGCAATACATCAGTGACCGAGGTTGAACCCATACCGCCGTGGCGGGTTGTGGTGCTTAACTGCACGGCACATCTGGACGACCCGGCTTTGGCCCCGACCGACAGCGGCGGAGTGTAATCGCTCACTGCTGGCTGAGGAACTTGAATATTATGAATGATCTGGCTGATTTGCGTCGCGATTATGCCCTGGCACAATTGGACGAGCACTCGGTAGCGGTTGATCCTATCGACCAATTTCACCAATGGATGAACGAGGCTTGTCGTGCTGAATTACCCGAACCCAATGCCATGACCTTGGCCACCGTTGATGCCAATAGCCAACCGCAAGCCCGCGTGTTACTGCTCAAGGAAGCTAATGCCAGGGGCTTTGTATTTTACACTAATTACATCAGCGCGAAGGGACAGGAGCTGGATCAGAACCCAAGGGCAACAATGGTATTCCTATGGCTAGAACTGGAGCGTCAAGTCAGAATTAACGGGCGAGTCAGCAAGCTCAGCGCCGCCGAAGCCGATGATTATTTTGCCAGCCGCCCACGCGACAGCCAACTGGGCGCTCTCGCTTCCCAGCAAAGCCAGGTGATTGCCAATCGAGCGGAACTGGACGCACGCTATGCGGCTTTAGAACGTGAATACCACAACCGGCCTATCCCCCGCCCCGATTATTGGGGAGGCTATCGTCTGCAACCGGATATGCTGGAATTCTGGCAGGGACGACGCAGCCGTTTACATGACCGATTGCGCTATCGGCTTAATTCCGAAGGTGGTTGGCGGCTAGAACGGCTGCAACCCTAACTTAGTCATTGCTCAACAGCCTGGTCGCTGCTATATTTGAGCAGTTATTGACTTATTGTCAAGCACAATACACTGACAATGCACTTGCCAAGCCTCCATCCGGTTTGGCACGATTTGAGATTCCTGCTGTTCGGCTCAATCGGCCCAACAGCCCTAACTGCGCTCCCGCGATCCATTGTGTAACAATGCCAGGGTGCAGCGTCGCGAGCTAAGTCTCTCGATCATCTCCGGCCAGCGTGATCGCGCCGGGTGGTCAGCTTTTCCGTTTCTGCCCGGCACATCCGGGGATGACAACAGGACGCAATGGCACGGCGCAATGGATCGGGTTGAGCGCTGGAGATGCCATGAAAAGAATGCTAATCAACGCTACTCAGCAAGAAGAGTTGCGTGTGGCCTTGGTAGACGGCCAAAAACTCTACGATCTCGATATCGAGACCCCTTCCCGCCAACAAAAAAAAGCGAATATATACAAAGGCATTATAACCCGTGTAGAACCCAGTTTGGAGGCGGCCTTTGTCGATTACGGTGCTGATCGCCACGGTTTTCTCCCCTTTAAAGAAATCAACCGCAATTACCTTGAACCCGATTTAGTCGGCAATAATGGCCGCCCCAATATCAAGGAGGCCTTGAAAGAAGGGCACCAAATCATTGTTCAGGTTGATAAAGAAGCCCGAGGCAATAAAGGCGCGGCCTTGACCACTTTTATTAGTCTCGCAGGGCGCTATTTGGTATTGATGCCCAACAATCCCCGGGCAGGCGGGGTGTCACGGCGGATTGAAGGTGACGAACGCCAAGAAATCCGTGAAGCCCTCCGCGATTTGGATATCCCCCAAGGTATGGGAGTGATTGTGCGCACTGCTGGCGTTGGGCGTTCAGTTGAAGAAATGCAATGGGATCTCAACTACCTCAAGCAAATTTGGGAAGCGATTCAGAAAGCTGCCGACGGCAATAAGGCACCTCTGCTGATTTATCAAGAGAGTAATATTATTATTCGCGCCCTGCGTGATTATCTGCGTGCAGACATCGGTGAAATCATTGTTGATCACCGTGACATTTTTTTGCGGGCGCAGGATTTTATGCAGCAGGTGATGCCACATCATATCAATAAACTCAAGCTGTTTCAGGAGAACACCCCGTTATTCACCCGTTTCCAGATTGAATCGCAGATTGAAACGGCCTATCAGCGCGAAGTGTCCTTGCCTTCGGGTGGCTCGATTGTGGTCGATTACACCGAAGCCTTGGTATCCATTGATATCAATTCAGCGCGAGCGACCAAAGGCGCGGATATCGAAGAAACCGCGTTTAACACCAACCTTGAAGCCGTCGATGAAATTGCCCGTCAAATGCGGTTGCGCGATTTGGGCGGGCTGATCGTCATCGATTTCATCGACATGTCGGCCAATCGCCACCAGCGCGAAGTGGAAAACCGATTGCGCGAACTGGTGAAGTTAGATCGCGCCAGAATCCAGCTCGGCCGTATATCACGCTTTGGGCTGTTAGAACTCTCCCGCCAACGGCTACGGGCGTCCCTCGATGAGGCCAGCCACACAGTGTGTCCGCGCTGCAACGGTCAGGGCAGCATTCGCGGCGTTCAATCATTAGCGCTGTCTTTGATTCGCCTGGCCGAAGAAGAAGCGATCAAAGACCGTACCGCACGGGTGATCATCCAGGCTCCAATAAAAGTCGCCACCTTCCTGTTGAACGAAAAACGGCTCGCCTTAGAGGCCATCGAATACCGCCATCAAGTCAAGGTGATGATTATTCCTAATGAGTCACTAGAGACCCCCCACTTTGAGCTGCTACGCCAGCGCAGTGATGAGCTGCCCGACAGTGACAGCGAAGCTGAGCCTCCGAGCTATACGCTCATTACCCATTACGACGACCAGGAGCACCCGCACACCAGTATCCACCCACCGGCACCGACCACTGAAGAACCTTTGGTACAGTCTTTAGCGCCAAGCGCACCGCCTGCGTCGGCGTCGGCAACCCCATTCGCACCACCCTCTGCTGAGCATGATGACCGACCAGGGTTTCTCAAATGGTTGTGGGGAACATTCTTTGAGCGCGGCGGTGAGGCGCAAAACGATGCCGATCGCGCTGACGACACGGCGGCAGAACCAGAAGGCAAGGGCGATCCAGAACAACGCCGTTCACGCTCCGGTCGGCGCGGTGGACGGCGACGCAGCGGAGGGAGCAGCACTACCACGGAATCCCCAACGACTCAGCACACACCATCGCCTCCCGGCGCTGAGGATAGCGATACCTCCCCAGCCCAGCCGGAGCCGGAAAAATCTGCACCCACTCGCAGATCGCGTAAAAAGTCCGAGGCGGTAGAAACACCAGCCACTCCTTCTGCCTCTGAAGACGAGCCAGAAACTTCGGGCAGCGGTCGCAGCAGTCGTCGCGGTCGCCGTGGCGGCCGTAAACGCCGCAGTCGTAGCACGGCGGTTGACTCCCCTGAGACCGCAGCAACCGGTGACAGCACCACAGCCGTGCCATCGACACCGACCACGGCCACCCGTGTGGTTGCGGCTGAACCGGCAACCTCGCGAACTATTGAAGTTAATGGGAAACAAAGAGTGATCCGCAGTGGGCGCCCACGTATACCGCCCGATACGCTGGCTAATAATGAGCCGGAGACACCGGCGACAGCGGACACCATTGCGGAACCGCAACCCAGCACGGCAAACTTAGACGACACAGAGAGCGCCGAAACGGTAGCTTCACCGCTGGTGCTAACCCCTGTCACAGCTTCAGCCAGTCAACCACCGGTCAGCGGCGATGTCGCGCGAGACAGTGCCACAATACCCGTGCAGTCTGAAACGCCGTCACCCCCATCGTCAGGGGCTGAGATATCATCGCCCGCACCGAGCGAGGCACCACGGGCTGAGGAATCCCCGGCATCGGCCAAAACACCCGAAGACACGTACGCTTCTGACGAGACAAAATCCGTTGATCAGCAAGAGTCGCCGGGGCAACCTGAGCCAGTCAAAAAACCCCGTCGTCGTCGTCGGAGCAAGCCTAAGACAGACAAAAGCGCAGCAGTGGAAAGCGGCACCCCGCCTGATGAGCAAGGACAACATTCATCTGTCCCAGACGAACCCGCTGCGGACACGGATAAGAAAACCACGCCGTAAAACGACCTGCCCGGCCACTGTGTGGCCGGGTCACTAACCGGAACAGGCGGGCCAGGCATAACCCATGCGTTGCATCGCAATGTTAATGCGTAGCATGATGGCGTTGAGCTACCTGGGGATCCAGACCCGCTTCTTGAACCTCAAAATGCGACTCGCGCAAATGGGTTAAAAATCCTCGAGAGGCTGCTTCCAGCATATCCACAACCTGAATAAACCCTCGCTGTCCACCGTAGTAAGGATCGGGCACTTCTTGGAGCTTCCAGCCTGGGGAAAACACCATAATACGGTGAATTTTCCCAGGTGAATGAACTTGTTGCGCGCAATGCTGCAACAGCGACAGATGACCGTTATCCATGGCTAGCAGGTAATCAAACTGCTCTAAATCTGCAATGCACAATTTGCGGGCGCGTAAACCGCCGATCTCAATGCCACGAGCGCGCATCAGCTGCTGCGCCCGCCGGTCAGGTGGTTCACCGACGTGATAGTCCGTGGTACCCGCTGAATCAACGCGGATCTGCCCAGACAAGTCGGCCTGGTCAACATGAGTACGCAACCAGCCCTCAGCAATGGGCGAACGGCAGATATTACCGGTACACAGCATTAATACATGAATCATCATTCTCCTCCTCGCTTCATTTAGTATCTAGCCGTCAACACGGGCTAGCTGGATTCGCACCCGATCTAAATCAGCCATGGTGTCCACACCAGCCGGTGGGGTTTGGGTCAGCGTCGCCACCTGGATACGAATACCGTTATGCAGACCGCGCAACTGTTCCAGTGATTCGATACTTTCCAGTGGGCTTGGCGGCAAACCGGGATAAGCACGCAACACCCTCGCCCGATAGGCATACACGCCGATATGTCGCCACCATTGCGCTGCTGGTAAACGCTGAGACCGCTCGCCCGCAAAAGTGTCTCGGTGCCAGGGAATCGGTGCCCGACTAAAGTACAAGGCATAACCTTCAGCATCGCAAACCAGTTTGACCGTATTAGGATCAAACAACTCAGCCACTTGCTCAATCGGTGCCGCTAGGGTCGCTATACCAGCGGCAGGCTGAGCAGCCAGCGTATCCGCCGCCAAAGCCAGTAATTCTGGTGGCAGCAATGGCTCATCGCCCTGTAGATTAACGATAATGGCCTCATCCGGCCAATCCAAAACAGTCGCGAGCTCGGCCAGTCGGTCAGTACCTGAATGATGCTCGGTCGCAGTCAGCACGACCTGAGCGCCGAAACCTTCAGCAAGGCGGTAAACCCGCTCATCGTCCGTGGCGATCACCACCTCGACCGCACCGCTGGCCCTTGCTATCCGGTATACATGCTCCAGCAGGGTTAAATGATCCAATTTAATCAAGGGTTTACCCGGTAGACGGCTGGCCGCATAGCGGGCCGGAATGGCCACCCGGAACGGCTCAGACATCGCCTGCAGAGCTGGAATCGGACTCAGGTACGGCGTCCAAGCGACGAGCTTCAGATTCTAACATCACCGGTATACCCTCACGAACAGGATAAGCCAAACGGCTGGTTTCGCAAACAAGCTCCTGACTGGTCGCATCATAGCGCAACGGCGCCTTACTGACGGGACAAACCAGAATTTCAAGTAATTTCTTGTCCATAAGCCTCTCTCTGTGGCAAAAGTTGCACAATTTGCGACAACCGGGCAGCCAGTGCTGTGACCAAAGCGTCGGGTAATTCAACCTCAACGGGCACCATCCAATACCGACCTGTCGCAAAACTACGGCATTTTACCGCGTCTTTTTCGGTCATGAGTATGGATTGCGTATCGGGAAACTGTAAATCCGAGCGTCGAAAGTGATGGTGATCGGGAAAAGCATGGGCAGTCACCTGCAAGCCGGCCGCACGCAGTCGGCGGAAAAACCGCTCAGGGTGACCGATACCGGCCACAGCATGCACGGATTGACCGCGCCACGCAGCCAAAGGTTGAGCCTGCTGCGGATCGTACACGGCCACCACCCGAGGCGTATGCAACTGCATGGTGTATTCCCCCGGCAATCCCTGACCGTTAGCGACAATGAAGTCCACCGTTTGCATTCGCGCCGGGGGTTCACGCAAGGGACCCGCAGGCAAACAGCAACCATTGCCAAAGCGCCGTTCACCGTCAACCACCAGCACTTCGATATCCCGACCCAAAGCGTAGTGTTGCAGACCATCATCGGCCAGAATCACATCACAACCCAATGCCATGAGATGCCGAGCGCCACGCGGCCTGCGGACATCCACCACCACCGGACAATGCCGGGCCAGCAATACGGGTTCATCACCGACCTGATACGGATCGGCCGCAGCACTGACCTCACACGGTGCGGCATGGCGCTGCCCCCCATAGCCCCGGGTCACCACCCCCGGATGATAGCCCCGGGCGCGTAATAACTGGACCAAAGCGATGGTTAACGGCGTTTTACCCGTACCCCCCACAGTTAAATTACCGATCACAATCACCGGCACGGGCAAGCGCTGTACCCGCAACCAGCCACGGCGGTAAGCCAAGCGGCGCACCGCAACCAGCAGTCGAAACACGGCGCTGATCGGCATCAACAGCCACGCAATGATAGCCGGTTTGGTGTACCACCACGGCATGGTGATTAAAACACCTGAACCAATTCACGAATACGCAGCAATAACGGCTCGCGGATGCCTAAATCTTCCAGATGCTCAACCGTACTGTCCAGATAATCCCGATTCGCCCCACTCATGCCGCTGGCCTTGGCGACGACCGCAGCAGCAGTTTCAGCATCTAAACGCCCCGCATATTGCGGATGCTGACGATCCACCAAAAAGCACAACCCTTTGACCACACGGCGGTCATCCAGATGGATACGATGCGCCACCGCATGGTAAACCGCCGTCACCATTTCGCGTTGGTGCAAATACCCGATTACAGCATCACGCTCGGTGGCCGCCACGCGAAACGCTCGCCCCACACAGGAACCGCCGGCATCGAGTCCGAACACCAAACCAGGAGCCGCTTGGCTGCCGCGATGCACCCAAGACCATACACACAGAGCGCGATGGTAACCGTAGAGACGCGCTCCGCAAGCTTCCTGGTAGACAAAACCCGGTCGCCACATCAACGAACCGTAGCCAAATACCCAAAAATCTCCCTCAGGCAAGACCGCATCAAGACACGCCGCCGCAACGGCAGGCTGGAGAGCGGCAGCCATCAGCGTTGCTGACAATAATCGATCAAACTCCGGGTGGAGCTGTCTGGTGCCACCTGAGTGGCTCGCCCTTGCAGTTGCGGCAGAATAGATTTCGTCAATTGTTTACCCAACTCCACACCCCATTGATCGAACGAATTAATGTGCCAGATTACCCCTTGCACAAATATCTTATGCTCATACAACGCCAGTAAAATCCCTAAGGTACGCGGCGTCAGTGACTCGTACAATAACGTGCTGCTACAGCGATTGCCTGCAAAAACTTTGTACGGTAATAAGGCCTCCAGGGCCTCACCCTTCAACCCTTGGGCACTCAGCTCCGCCCGCGCTTCGTCGGCGGTACGCCCGGTCATCAAGGCTTGCGACTGTGCCAGACAGTTGGCGAGCAAGATGCTGTGATGATCGCCAACCGGATCAGTGGTATGCACCGGCGCAAGAAAATCAGCGGCAAATTGATGGGTACCTTGGTGCAGCAGTTGATAAAAAGCATGTTGGCCATTATTACCCAAACCGCCCCAAACTATCGGTCCGGTCGAATAATTCACCAGACCACCATCACGGTCGACAGATTTACCGTTGCTTTCCATATCCAACTGCTGCAAGTAGTTCGCCAGGTTGAGCAAGTAGTCATCATAAACCAGGATCACATGGCTGTGTGCCGCCAGAAAATTACCGTTCCACACGCCGAGAAGGGCTAAAATCACCGGCAAATTATCTGCCAGTGGTGTATGACGGAAATGTTCGTCCAGGGCGTGCGCACCATCCAAAAGTTCATAAAAGCGCTCATAACCGAGATAAATCATGATCGATAAGCCAATCGCTGACCATAATGAATAGCGTCCCCCGACCCAGTCCCAGAAGACAAACATATTGCCGGGATCGATGCCGAAGGCCTGGACGGCACGCAGATTGGTCGACACTGCGACAAAATGCTTGGCCACCGCAGCTTCATGCCCCAAGGCCGCCAGCAACCATTCACGTGCGGTAACCGCATTGGTCATGGTCTCTTGAGTGGTAAAGGTCTTGGAAGCCACGATAAACAGTGTGGTTTCGGGGTCGCAGCGTCCGAGTATGTGACGGGCATGAGCACCGTCAATGCTGGACAAAAACAAAATCTCCAGCATTGGATCACCGTAGGGACGCAGCGCCTGGCAGACCAGTTTAGGACCGAGATCCGAGCCACCGATGCCGATGTTCACCACCGTGCGAATGGGTTTGCCGGTATAGCCCGTCCATGCGCCACTACGGACTTTATCGGCAAACCGGCGCATTTGCTCTAAAACTCCCCGTACTTCAGGCATAACATCCTGGTCATCAACCAGTATGGGGCGGGCACTACGATTACGTAAAGCCATGTGCAAAGCTGGCCGATTTTCGGTGTGATTAATCCGCTGCCCCGCAAACAGTTGTTCAATAGCCGCAGGCAGTTCAGCTTGACGAGCCAGTTCTAACAACAGCTCAAAGGTTTCCGAAGTTATGCGTTGTTTGGAAAAATCGACCAGCAGATTTTCGTAACGCCGGGAAAAGCGCTGAAACCGATCCGGATCAGTGGCAAACAGCGTTCTCAAATGTTGCTGTGCTGTGGATTCAGCATGCTGTTGCAAAGCATGCCAGGCGGGTAACTCAGTAGGCTTAGGCATAAGTATCTCTTGATCAGTTGGATGCAGTATTAACTCAGTTCTCGGTTGAGTTCGTAGCGTCAGACATGGCGCACACGGGACAGTGGGGATTCTTAGGTAAACTAACGGACTGCGATTCCATGTGCAAAGCGTCGAGCAGTAACAACCGCCCCTGTAACAGCTCGCCTTGACCAAGCAACAGCTTGAAGGTCTCCACTGCTTGAATACTGCCGATAATGCCCAGTAACGGGGCGAGCACCCCGGTCTGGCTGCAGCGTTCCTCCGCCATATCAGTGTCACGGTAGAGACAACGGTAACAGGGGGTATTCGGCTGATCAGGACGCACCACTAATACCTGGCCTTCAAAGCGAATCGCCGCACCACACACCAAGGGCCGCCGGGCCGCAACGCAGGCAGCATTCAACGCCAGACGGGTCGATAAATTATCGCTACAATCGACAACCACATCAGTGGCTGTAACCGCCGCCCGCAGCGCCGATCCACTCAGCGGGTCGGCCAGGGTATCGACGGCGACCAGAGGATTAATGGCTTGCAGGGCCAGGCGTGCGGAATCGACCTTGCGCTGGCCGATACGATCCGTGGTATGGGTAATCTGGCGTTGCAAATTAGACAGCTCAACCGTGTCGAAGTCGTTCACCGTCAAACGCCCCACACCGGCAGCCGCCAGATATAAAGCCACCGGCGATCCCAAACCGCCGAGGCCGATGATCAGCACACGAGCTGCAGCCAGCCGCTCTTGGCCGCTGATATCGAACTCCGGCAGCAAAATTTGCCGACTGTAGCGAAGCAGGACCTGATCCTCCATGCCGCCAGACTCCACCTCCTGATCTGAAAATGCACTTTGTTGGTCATCATAGCAAATCTATTTTACGATTAAACTAAATGTTCACAGCAATACGCTGTGAGGTATTGTGGTAAAACGCACTCTAGCGCATGATGACCTCGCATTCATTGACAAGACCGGTATTGTTTCACTAACTCGTAGACTCGCAGTAAAATAGGGATACAAAAGTATCCGGGTCAATGCGATTGTCCCGGGCTGATCGCTTAAACTGAAGAAACGCGGCCTAGTGAATCCAGCCCGCCAATCCGGTTAGGGGCCGATCAGCATCCATTCAGGACATCGCCGATAGGACACTGCGGCTCGCTTCAACAGCACTGAACGGACTGTTGATGGCTGGGCTCAGTGGCACGATTCGGTTACTTCTCTTGGAGCATAGTGCGATGGAGTACTACGATAATCTTGAAACTCAGTCTGCCAAGGCACGTACAACGACCTTGCGCGAGGCACTGCCGGTGCAGATTGCCCATGCTCAGGAGCGCTCGGGTTATTATGCCCGGGTGCTTGCCGGTATCGATCCAGAGTCCATCGACAGTCCCGAAGCGCTGGCCAGTTTACCCGTTACTCGTCGCTCCGAGCTTCAGACAGTACAACAAAAAAACTATCCTTTTGGTGGTCTTACCACTGTCGACACCGAGCGTTTGACTCGCGTCTACCAGTCACCCGGACCGATCTACGAGCCCGAAGCCCGCCGCCCCGATTACTGGCGCATGGCACGAGCCTTGTTTGCCACCGGATTGCGCGCTGGTCAGTTAATTCACAATGCGTTTTCTTACCATTTCACCCCAGCCGGTTTTATGCTGGAAACAGGGGCGCGCGCGCTGGGCTGTCCGGTATTTCCCGCCGGCACCGGGCAAACCGAATTGCAAGTCCGCGCTATCAACGATCTCAAGCCGGTGGGCTATGCCGGCACACCGGCTTTTCTTAAAACCTTATTGGACAAAGCCGATAAGCTTGATCTTGATGTATCCAGCCTCAAATGCGCCCTCGTGTCGGGCAGCTTGTTGCCGCTGAGTTTACGCCAAGAGTTCAACGAGCGTGGCATCAAGACTTTTCAGTGCCTGGCCAGCGCCGATATCGGTTTGATTGCGTACGAGTCTATTCCTGGGGAGGGACTGATTTGCGATGAGGGTGTGGTCATCGAAATTGTACGCCCAGGCTGTAGCAAACCCGTAGCGGATGGTGAAGTGGGTGAATTAGTGGTGACCACCTTTAATCCTGAATACCCACTGATTCGCTTTGGTACCGGCGATCTATCAGCGATCTTACCCGGGAAAAGCCCCTGTGGCCGCACCCATGTGCGGATTCGTGGCTGGTTAGGTCGGGCTGATCAGACGGTTAAAGTCCGCAGACTGTTTATCCATCCCTCGCAAATTGCGGCCACCCTGAAACGCCACCCGGAAATCACCAAAGGTCGTTTAGTAGTCAGTAGCGAAAACCATCAAGATGTGATGACCTTGGAATGCGAACTCAGCGATACCCCCCACCCCAAGCTGGCAAAAAAAATCGCCTCCAGCTTACGTGATATCTGCAAGCTGCGCGGTGAGGCTGTATTCCTGAGTCCTGGCAGTCTACCCAATGACGGTCAAGTGATTGTGGATCGCCGCAGTTACGAATAATACTCAATATTTTAATCTCCAGAGGATTCCCATGCGTCATCCTTTATGGTCGCCCAGCCCCGAGCGGCTTGCCCGTGCCCATCTGACGGCCTTTACCCAGCGTGTCGAACAACGCTATGGCCTCACCCTGCCCGACTATGCCGCCCTGCACCGCTGGTCGCTGGAACAACCCACCGCATTCTGGCGTGAACTCTGGGACGCCAGCGGCGTGATTGGTGATCCGGGCCAGACAGTGTTACGCAACGCCGAGCGCATGCCGGGGGCGCAGTGGTTTCCCGAAGCGCAACTGAATTTTGCCGAGAACCTGCTCCGCCGTGATAACGACCGCACTGCGCTGGTTTTTCGTGGCGAAAATAAGGTGTCGCGCCGCCTGAGCTGGCGGGAATTACACGCCCAAGTGTCACAATTGCAGCAAGTATTGGCCGCAGCAGGGATTAGCCCCGGTGACCGGGTAGCCGCCTTTATGCCCAATAGCCCAGAGACGGTCATCGCCTTGCTGGCCACCGCCAGCTTAGGCGGCATTTTCTCCTCATGCTCGCCGGATTTCGGTGTGCGCGGGATATTAGACCGTTTCGGACAGATCGAACCCAAGGTGCTGATTGCTACCGAGGGCTATTATTACAACGGCAAAACCCTCGATTGTTTGGACAAGCTCTGCGAAGTGCTGGCGGCCTTACCCAGCGTGCAGCGCTGCATAATCGTACCCTATACTCGTGAGCAACCACCCTTAGCGCAGCTCAATGCCACCCTGTGGCCGGACGCGCTGGCCGAACACCCCGTAAAGCCCGTGCAGTATCAGCGCCAGCCCTTTAATCACCCCTTGTACATCATGTTTTCTTCCGGCACCACCGGCGTGCCCAAATGTATTGTCCACGGCGCGGGCGGCACCCTGCTGCAACATCTGAAAGAACACCGTCTGCACACCGATCTGCACCCCGACGATAAGCTGTTTTATTTCACCACCTGCGGCTGGATGATGTGGAATTGGCTGGTCAC
>SKOM01000278.1 GCA_007120095.1 Candidatus Competibacteraceae bacterium
AATTTTCGAGTATTTTAATAGCCGTTCTATATCGTCAAGGATATGATCCGGCTCGATGTCACGACTATAGCGCATGACGCGGTTACCCAACGGATCGAGCAGATAAATCCAATGGGTTTCCTCGCTCGGGGTGGTAAACGGCGCGGCAAACTCAGCGTGTACGGACGCATCAGCGTAGGTGTGCAGCATCTGCGGATGCTGTTCTCGCAACCAGTGGTTCAGCGACTCTTCAGGGATGGATTCAAAAATCACCAGGGTTTGCACCCGCTGCATATGCCGCCCTAAAGCGTGGCGAATCTGGCGCATGTAGTACAGTCGCTCTTGGCAGATCTCGCCACAGTCCGGCGTCGAGCCGAGATACACCATAACCCAGCGCCCACGCAAATCGTCTAAGGATACGGATGCGCCGTCGAATTGTTGCACCGCCAGCTCGGCTAAGGGCTGAGCGGGGTTGAGCAACTCGCCATGATGTGCTGATCCTGCTGGGCGCCAACTACCCGATAAGGCTAACCATGTCGATACACCGATGGGTACGGTAAACAGCAAAAACAAAGCGATCAGTTGTAACCGGGCGCGCTGTACAGGCGGCAAAGATTTCACATCGGTTCTCCATTAATACTGCGGCGCTGCCACCCAAACAGCCCATACAGCACCAGCAAAGTGGCTGAGAGCGCAAACCACTGCACCGCATAGCCGACATGGCGCTCCGGCCCAAATCCGGCAAAATCCAGTTGCCAGTCACGCCGAAAGCCTTGGGGCTGATCGGCGTCGAGTAAGATTACGGTGGATTCTAAAGGGTAACCGAGCTGCTCGGAAAGAGGGGAATACTCGATATAAGGAACCACCTTAGGCCAGCCCGTCTGAGCCAGGGCATCACCGAGGCGAATACCGGGGTTGGCCGGTTGATCGATGCGGCCACTCAGGGCGACCGCCGGATTTTCAAGCGAGATATCCGGTAAACGGGTACGGGTTTCACCCCAAGGCACCCAGCCGCGGTTAACCAGGATTGCAGCATCGGCCCCATCCGGCAAAAACGGCGTGTAAACATGGTAGCCAGGTTGACCTTGCCGCACCTGGTTGTCCAGAAAAATCTGCTGGCGGTTGTCGTACACCCCACGGGCATAGATGCGACGATAACGGTTTTGGGGATTGTTGACATCCAAGCGGCTGAGCGCTACCGGCGCTAGCGCCGTGCGGGTATCATGGGCGCTAAGCATAGCACGTTTTTGCTCGGCACGCTCCAATTGCCACAATCCCAAAGTCACCAACAACGCTAATAACGCCAGCGTGACCAAGGTGGGTAACCAGCCGGGATTGAAGTGGCGGTGGCTAACTAACATCGACATCAGCGCTATGATCTGAAATAGTGCAAACCATCATACTCAACAATGGGACGCTATCATGAAAATTATCGTGTTTGCCGTATTTGCCGTTATTGTGGCCAGCCTGGGTAGTGCTTTTTTGCACCTGGTGCGTGGCGGCGACAGCGCCCGGTTTAACCGGGCGCTGCAACTGCGGGCAGGACTGTCATTGGTGCTGTTTGTGTTTATCCTACTGGCGCTTGGATTCGGCTGGATCACTCCCAGCCGCATGCCTCCACAGTTCGGATAAACCACCCATCACAGCACGTAAATACAGATAAACAGGAACAGCCACACTACGTCGACAAAATGCCAGTACCACACGGCAGCCTCAAAACCAAAATGGCGTTCGGCGGTGAAATGACCTCTGAGGCTTCGCCCGAGTATGACGGCCAGTATGATGGCACCAATGGCGACATGCAGACCGTGGAAACCCGTCAGCATGTAGAACGTGCTGCCGTAGATACCGGTCTCAAGCCGCAGATTTAACTCGGTATAGGCATAGACGTACTCGTACATCTGTAACCCCAGGAATATCAACCCCAGGACAATGGTCAGCGCTAACCAGTTAATATGCTTTTGGCGCTGATTATGGCGCATCGCCTCATGGGAAAACGTCAGTGTGATACTGCTGGTGATCAGAATCAGGGTGTTAATTGTCGGCAGTGCCCACCAGCCCATGGGCTGGAACTCGCCCCCTAATTCCGCAGGTCCACTGCTTGGCCACACATACTCAAAGGTTGGCCAGAGAAACTCATGGGTCACCAAACGCCCAGCGTCCCCAGCCATCCACGGTAGCGCAAACTGGCGCGCATAAAACAAGGCACCGAAGAATGCCGCAAAAAACATAATTTCGGAAAAGATAAACCAGCCCATTCCCCAGCGGAAAGAACGATCCACCTGCTGGCTGTACAGACCGCTTTCACTTTCCTTAATCACCGCGCCAAACCAGCCGAAGATCATAATCAGCAGTATGGTGGCACCAACCAGCAGCACCGAAGCATTCCAGGCCCCGGTGAGCATATTCGCCAACCCGATCATCGTAACAAACAGACCGATGGAACCCACAATCGGCCAAATACTCTGGTGGGGTACGTAATACCCGTTATCCGCACTCATGACAATGTGTCCTCCGCTCTGCCGTCCCTAGCTGCTGGGATCCAATTTGAAGAAGGTGTACGACAACGTCACGACGTTGACATGCTCTGCCAGCCGCGGATCGATACGAAACATTACCGGCATATCTTTGCTCTCACCGGGGGCGAAATCCTGACGATCGAAACAGAAACATTCGATTTTCTGGAAATGCACAGCCGCAGGGCCAGGGGCAACGCTGGGCACAGCCTGCCCGACCATATCCTGATCGGTGAGGTTTCTCGCCACATAGCTCATCTCGTAAAATTCACCGGGATGAACTTGCATGCGGGTGACGGCGGGACGGAACTCCCACGGTGCTCCGGAATTCAGGCTGGAGACAAACTCCACGGTAATCGTGCGCGAGGTATCGACCCCATTGGCATTGCCATCCATCGCGACAGCACTGGAGGCGGTTTTGCCGTTTAGGCCGGTGATGTCGCAAATTACGTCATATAACGGAACCAGCAGATAGCCAAAACCAAACATGGCGATTGAGAACAGAAACAGTTTGGGCACCAAACGGCGGTTGGCTCGGGTAATATCAGGATTAGTCATTGCAGCAATACCGTCTTCAGGATGAACGTTAAATAAATCAGAAACGCGACCAAGGCTAAGCCTACGGCGATGCGGATACTGTTGCGAGCGCGTTGTTTCGGCTCAACCATGGGCATCTGCCGTCGAGATTTTAGGTGGCTTATCAAAGGTGTGGTACGGCGCGGGAGAAGGAACCGTCCACTCCAAACCGTGCGCCCCTTCCCAGACCCGATCAGTGGCTTTATCACCGGCGCGAATGGTTTGGATCACGATGTAGACGAATAACAACTGCGAAATACCGTAGATGAACGCCCCAATACTGGACACCATATTCCATTCCGTGAATTGCAAGGCGTAATCCGGCACCCGGCGTGGCATCCCCGCCAAGCCTAAAAAGTGTTGCGGGAAGAACAGAACATTCACCCCGATCACCGATAACCAGAAATGGATACGACTCAGACGTTCATTATACATATGCCCGGTCCACTTAGGCAGCCAGTAGTACACGGCGGCCATAATTGAGAACACCGCACCCGGCACCAGCACATAATGGAAATGAGCTACCACGAAATACGTGTCATGGTATTGGAAGTCAGCCGGCGCAATGGCCAGCATCAAGCCCGAAAAACCGCCTATAGTGAACAAAATGACAAAGGCAATAGAAAATAACATCGGCGTTTCAAAGGTCATCGCACCACGCCACATGGTCGCCACCCAGTTAAACACCTTCACCCCGGTAGGTACAGCAATCAGCATCGTGGCGTACATGAAAAACAGCTCGGCGGTCAGCGGCATACCCACTGTAAACATGTGATGCCCCCAGACGATGAACGACAAAAACGCAATCGCTGCTGTGGCATATACCATTGAGTGATAACCAAACAAAGGCTTACGTGAAAACGTGGGGATAATCTGCGACACCACCCCAAAGGCCGGCAAAATCATGATATAGACTTCGGGATGACCAAAGAACCAGAAAATATGCTGGAACAAGACGGGATCGCCACCCCCGGCCGCATTGAAAAAGCTGGTGGCGAAATATCGATCGGTGAGCAACATGGTCACCGCACCCGCCAGTACCGGCATGACAGCGATCAGCAAAAACGCGGTAATCAGCCACGTCCAGACAAACAGCGGCATGCGCATCAGGGTCATGCCGGGGGCGCGCATATTGAAAATCGTCGCAATCACATTGATGGCGCCCATAATCGATGAAATCCCCATCAGGTGAATCGCGAGGATCACAAAGGGAAAAGCATCGCCGGTCTGCAAGACCAAGGGGGGGTAAAGTGTCCAGCCCGAAGCCGGCCCGCCGCCCGGCATGAACAGTGTGGACAACAGCATGGTGAAGGCAAAGGGTAAAATCCAGAATGACCAGTTGTTCATGCGCGGCAAAGCCATATCGGGCGCACCGACCATCATCGGCAACATCCAGTTCGCCAGACCGACGAAGGCCGGCATGACCGCACCGAACACCATAATCAGGGCGTGCATGGTGGTCATCTGGTTAAAGAAATGCGGATCAACCAGTTGTAAACCCGGCTGGAACAGCTCGGCGCGGATAATCAGCGCCATACTCCCGCCGACTAAAAACATCAGCAGGGAAAACAGTAAATATAAGGTTCCGATATCTTTATGGTTAGTGGTAAACAGCCAGCGGCCTAACCCTTTGGCCGGGCCGTGATGATGCTCCCCATGCCCATCATGGACATCATGAGTGGTTGCTGCCATTATTAAGTGACCTCCGAAGTTAATGTGCGGCGCTAATGGCCGTGGACTGTTGCTGCTGCTGTACCCATTCGGCAAACTCTTCTTTGCTGACGGCGTGCAACACAATGGGCATATACGCATGGTCACGACCGCACAATTCGGCGCAGACCCCACGGTAAATCCCCGGCTCTTCGATCAACGTCCAGTTATCATTGATAAACCCAGGAATGGCATCTCGTTTCCAACCCAAATCGGGCACCCACCACGAGTGGATCACATCGGCTGAAGTCGTTAACAGACGAATACGGGTATCGACGGGCAACACCAAGGGATTATCCACTTCAAGAATGTAGTCTGTATTTTTCTCGGCAAGGTTATATATTTGTTCGCGGGGGGTAGAAAGCGTACTGAAGAAACTGATGTCTTGATCCAGGTATTCGTATTGCCAGCGCCACTGATACCCGGTGATTTTAACTGTCATTTCGGTATCTCTGGTATCTTCCATGGTAATCAGCGTTTTAGTGGCAGGAACAGCCATACCCACCAGAATAAATAACGGGACTAAGGTCCAGACAACTTCGACTTTGGTGCTTTCGTGGAACTGAGCCGGTTTGACGCCACGCGATTTGCGGTGAAAATACATCGAGTAAAACATCACCCCGAACACCAAGACGCCAATCACCACACAAATCCATAAAATCAACATGTGCAGGTCGTAGACTTCACGACTGACTGCAGTCACCCCTCGGGGCATATTGAGCTGTAACCAGCCCGATTCTGCAACGGCAGCCATGCTCCATAACAGCAACACGCCACTCGTTAAAACAGCACAAAAACGCGCTAAGCACTTGATGTGCATTCATACCCTCCTAACAGTTATCGACAAAACTCACCATTACATCGCTTGGTGCAGGCGACACCTTTGTGACCCGAGGCTTGTTTCTAAACTCTAAGCACCATCACCTCAAGATCACTACTTTTGGAACCAGAATAATTATCACTTAGCTTATCACAAACCCCAATCCCCAACAAAGAATAGAAACTCTACTTTTTCCAGGATTGTTAACCGTATGTCAAGATCGTTTTAGGACAAACGACGCAACATATCTTGGGCACGCTCCTGTTCAACAGCATTACCCTCTCGCAGGACTTCATCCAGCAGCGCTCTTGCCCCTGACTGATCGTCCATATCCAAATAAGCCTGTGCAAGATCGAGTTTAATTTCGATGGCCTCCTGTCGATCAGCATCGAAGTCCGCATCCGAACCGGGCAAATCATCCAGCGTTAATTCGGGGAAGTCCTCAGTCTCTTTAGGTAGCGACGGGCGCTCATTATCGTAGACGTTAGATGTCGAAGGCCGCTCAGAGGCAAAATAGGCATCGAAATCATCCTGTGACGCGAGTTGATCCGAGGTTGGCTTAGACGGATCGTCTACTAATGAGGGCAGATCATCAGCGTCCTGCGTGAAACGCAATGGCTGTGGCCCTGTAAGCACGGTCGCATCCTCAGGCTCTGACACTTGTGCGGCAGGTTGACCAGAGTCGCTCAAAGTGGATTGGGTCTGCTCACGGGGCAACGTCTGAGTCACATCGGTTCGTTCCTCAACAGCGGGAGGGTGTGGCTGCTCACCGGGGAAAGCCAAACGGGATTCACGCCTTTGGACTTGGGTGGCATCTGCAGGATCCTGGCTTGGCGTACCGCCGCTCTCGGCGGATGATTCCAAGGAGTTGAACACCAAAGTATCAGCGTCATCGGCCTGGTTAAACAAAGGATGACCGGGACTCAACTCGTTACCCATGCGCGCCGCACTTTGCCACAGAGGATGATCGGGCGCATCGCCGAGCTGCTGTTGCAAAGTCTCTGCAGCTTCAAAGAATTTCTCGACATCTCCCGATTTGTAATAGATCTCTAGCAGCTTAAGCTGCAACTCAGGGTCATCGGTTTGCTCAACCATCAATAAACGCAGCGCATTCTCAGCTTCACGGTAACTCCCCCCGGTCATCAGGAAATTGAGACGCTTAAGCTGTTGCTCACGAGTCGGCACATCAGCAGGCGTTGGCTTAGCATACTGTTGTGCATCAGCCGGTTGATGCCTGGTTGTGTCCGAATCAGCCGGGGCGGTTTCATCCGTTAACGGCTCGTCATATACCCCCGCTTCTTGTTCTCCGCGACGCTTGAACCGCAGGACTAACCACAGCAACAGCAACAACGCAACCAAGCCACCCACTGCAGAGGCCAGCATTAAGGGATCACGACGTAACTGGTTTAAGGTGCCGATGGGATCATCTTGCAACTGCTGGAATATCGTGGTGATATCCGGTGCAGGGGGAGTCACTGGCTGTTGTTCAGGTGCCGGTTCAGCAACATCCGCATCGGCAACCCGTGACGGTTCCGCCGGCTCGGTTTGAAGGGCAACTACGGGTTCTGGTTCTG
>SKOM01000153.1 GCA_007120095.1 Candidatus Competibacteraceae bacterium
ACCGATCAGTACATCACCACCGCGTGGGGACGCGATTATGGCGATGTGACTCCTTTGAAGGGCGTAATTTCAGGGGGTGGCCCGCATGAGTTGACGGTCGCCGTCGATGTCGAACGGCTCGAATCGTTTGCACCATAATAGGCACTAACGTCGTGGCTGTTGTGCCACTATAATGCGCTACAGGTGTACAGAAGATGAGGGTCCCGGTGCGCTACTAAGCGTTCAGCCTCCCGCATTAAGCGCCCTCTCTCCTTGGGAGAGGAGACTGAACGATTACGTGCGCTATAGCCTGATCATCAGGGTATGGCATAGACTTTGCTGAGTGATACATTATGACTATTGACTGGCAAAATTATCCTTTAGATGGACTCTACGATGAGCTGATTGAATCGGCCGGGCAGGTGCGCGGGCCGGCGCGTCAGCTCTGTCAGTATCTGAGTGAGCTGCCCGAGCACGAGTTGATACAGCGCAAAGACGCCGCCGAGTTAGCGATTCGGGTGATGGGCATCACCTTTACGGTCTACAGCGAAAGCGGCAATATTGACCGTGCCTGGCCGTTCGATCTGATACCGCGCATCATTGACAAATCCGAGTGGGAGCGCACTGAGGCCGGTTTAATCCAGCGTATGACCGCTTTGAATTTATTCATCGATGATCTCTACCACGATCAGCGTATTATCAAAGATGGAGTGTTTCCTGCGGAGTTGCTGGAAAACTCGCATAATTTTCGTCCCCAGTGTCGAGGAATCACCCCCCCACGCCGGGTCTGGGCGCACATCTGCGGTTCGGATTTAGTCCGGGATGTCAGTGGTACATTATACGTACTCGAAGATAATTTACGGGTGCCTTCCGGGGTGTCCTACCTGCTGGAAAACCGCCAGGTCATGAAACGGACATTTCCTGAATTATTTGCCGATTACGCGATTCTTCCCGTTGACAACTATTGCTCCCAGTTATTTGACATGCTCGCTGGCCTATCACCGCGCACGCTGGACGACCCTATGGTAGTGGTGCTCACGCCGGGTATCTATAACTCGGCCTATTTCGAACATGTGTTTCTGGCCCAACAAATGGGGGTGGAGCTGGTTGAAGGCTCTGATTTGCTGGTCGATAGCGATGACTGTGTCTATATGCGGGCGGTCGAAGGTTTACGCCGGGTCGATGTGATCTATCGGCGTATCGACGATGCTTTTCTCGATCCGGAGGTCTTCAATCCCGAGTCGACGCTGGGGGTATCCGGGTTGATGCGGGCTTGGCGGGCGGGCAATGTGGCTTTGGCTAATGCACCGGGCGCGGGCGTAGCCGATGATAAAGTGGTCTATGCCTTTGTCCCGGCGATGATCAAATATTATCTGGATCAAGACCCTTTGGTTCCCAATGTGCCGACCTATCTGTGCTTCGATGAGCAGCAACGCGAGTATGTCTTGGCTCATCTTGATGAGTTAGTCGTAAAACCCGCCAACGAATCCGGGGGCTATGGCATGCTCATCGGCCCCCATGCCAGTCGCCGCGAGCGCGAGCAGTTTGCCGCGCTGATCCGCACTGATCCGCGCAATTATATTGCCCAGCCCACCCTGAGTTTATCCACCGTGCCGACCTTATGTGGCGTCCAGACAGAACCACGACACGTCGATCTGCGACCCTTTATTCTGCAAGGCGATCCACCCAGCGTGACCACCGGTGGTCTGACTCGGGTTGCGCTGCGTAAAGGTTCACTGGTAGTCAATTCATCCCAAGGGGGCGGCAGCAAGGATACATGGATTGTCGATTTAACCGCAGCCGCCGATCCAGAAGACTACGATTCCGGCGCTTGAGGGGAGGTAAGGGCAATGCTATCCCGTGTGGCCTGTAATATTTATTGGATGGGACGTCAACTGGAGCGTGCTGAGAACACCGCCCGCATGGTGAGTGTTCACGGTAATCTATTGATGGATTTACCCCGTCGCTCCACGGCGTTTGGTTGGGAGCCGCTAGTAACCATGCTCGGCAATGAGTCGTATTTCCAGCAGCGTTACCGGGTTCCCCGTGAAGCTAATGTGGTTAAATTTCTGGTCGCCGATGCCGATAATCCCGGCTCGATTCTCAACGCCCTTAGCCAGGCGCGCGAAAACCTGCGCACCACGCGTGATATTATCCCGCGAGCCGTATGGGAAGCCCTGAATGGACTGTATCTAAGCGCCACCGAGCAGGTCAGCGAGGGGCTGAGTCGCCGCACACGCCATGAATATCTCAAGCAGATCATTCGCGGCAGCCAACTGATCAGCGGCATGTTGTCAGGTACCATGAGTCACGGCACGGCTCACCATTTTCTCTGGCTGGGCGCTTTTCTGGAGCGAGCGGATATGACCACACGGATTCTTGACGTCCGCGCTGCGGGTCTGCTGCTGGACAACCCGCGTGGTCCCGTCTTATCACCCTTGGATAATATTCAGTGGATGAGTGTGCTTAAATCCTTAACGGCGTATCAAATGTATCGCCAGCATGTGCGCCTGCGGGTACAAGGGCCGGATGTGCTGAATTTTCTGCTGCGCAATCTTGAATTCCCGCGTGCGGTGGGTTTTTGTTTATCCCGCATTGAACGGGGCTTGGATCTATTGCCCGAACGCGTGGAACCACGTCAGCGTGTGCAGCAGTTGCAACACCAATTACAGGCAGCCGATGTCGGCGTGCTGGTCGATGGTGGCTTGCACGAATTTATCGACGCCCTGCAAACGGAGCTGGCAGAATTACACAATAGTCTGGATCGCAGTTATTTTAACCCTCAGGCGGTGGCTTCTACATCCGACTGAGCAAGGCCAAACCAGGCCACCGTGATACCCATAAACCCCATTTCCAGAGATTTGACCCCATGAATCATGTGTTTCATCGCCATACCCGTGGCGTCTTACCCGTGGCCGTCGCGGCTGACGGACCTTATGTCATCGACCGTGAGGGTCAACGTTATCTGGACGGTTCGGGTGGCGCGGCCGTATCGTGCTTGGGGCATAACCACCCCAAAGTGATCCAAGCGATTAAAGATCAACTGGATCGTATCGCCTATGCCCATACCGGCTTTTTTACCTCGGAACCGGCTGAAGCGCTGGCTGATTATCTGATTGAACGTGCCCCGGGCGATTTACAGCGAGTGTACTTGGTCAGCGGCGGCTCAGAAGCGATGGAAGCCTGCTTGAAACTGGCCCGTCAGTATTGCTACGAACAAGGTCAGCCGCAGCGCCGCCATGTCATCGCCCGTCGGCAAAGCTATCACGGCAACACCCTGGGGGCACTGGCGGCGGGAGGTAATCTCTGGCGGCGTAGCCAATTCGAGCCGCTGCTGATAGAGACTCATCATATCGATCCCTGCTATGCCTACCGGGGTCAGCGAGCGGGGGAAAGTCTGGAAGATTACGGTCGCCGCGCTGCCGATGAACTGGAAGCCAAGATTCTGGAACTCGGTGAGGACAGCGTACTGGCGTTTCTGGCCGAGCCGGTGGTCGGCGCGACGGCTGGGGCGATTCCCGCAGTACCCGGTTATTTCCAGCGGATTCGCCAAATCTGTGACCGTTATGGCGTGTTACTGATTCTCGATGAAGTCATGTGCGGCATGGGGCGCACCGGTACGCTCTACGCCTGTGAGCAAGACGGCATCGCCCCTGATTTGATGGCTATTGCCAAGGGTCTCGGTGCCGGCTATCAGCCGATTGGGGCGATGTTAGTGTCCCAGCGGATTTATGACGCCGTGGCTCAAGGCAGTGGGTTTTTCCAACACGGGCACACTTATATGGGACATCCCACCGCCTGCGCGGCTGCCCTGGCTGTGCAGCAGGTGATTGAACAGGACGATTTGCTCAACAATGTGTGCGCACGCGGCGACCAATTACGCGGCTTGCTGCGTCAGCAGTTTGAGCACAATCCGTATATCGGCGATATTCGTGGCCGGGGTTTGTTTTTAGGTATTGAATTGGTTGCAGATCGTGAATCCAAGCAACCCTTAGACCCGGCCTTACAGATCCATACCCTGATTAAACAGGCCGCCATGCAGCGCGGGTTGATGTGCTATCCCATGGGCGGGACGATTGACGGTCAGCGCGGCAACCATATTTTGCTGGCCCCGCCGTTTATTTTGAACGCCGCTCAGATCGAAGAACTGGTCGAGAAGCTGGTCAGCGCGGTGGATGCGGCGTTGCAGATGGCTTTGCGGGTGTAGAGGGGTTGGATGGTGCCTTCAGTAGGGGCACGGCGCGCCGTGCCCTCACCATTATCGGTAATCAGCAAAATCCCATGAAAATGATTGGGCATCACTACATAATAATCTATTTCGATTTTGTCAAGAATTTTAGTGGCTTTTATCCATTCTTCGGCAACAATCTGCACTGCATGATTCAGCCGCATTTCACCATCAATCACTTCCCCGAATAGATATTCCCGATTCTGTGTGCAGATGGTCTCAAGATAAGCCCCCGCTTGGGAATAATCGTAGCCCTGCAACCGGATAGAACGCCGATGATGGATTTCAGGATTATATTTCATGGTAGTCCTGTATATGGTCATGATGACTAGTGGTAAGATTTAGGGGTCATTAGATCAAAGAGTAACAAGCCCTGCTGTGTCCCTATTGTCAGTCAGCGAACGTTGTTAAAAATGGCCGTATCCATAACCATAAGCCGAAATTCGTTTGCAAGGACTGTGGTCGGCATGTGGTCGGCAATTTGACGTCTTGGTATATGGTGATAATATAAAAGAAGAAGCTCGTTACCGAGCCCTTGGTGAAACTGACGATAATGAATCTGACCGTCTCCTGATGAACCACGACACCCCTCCGCTTATTATTATGGTTGCCCCTAACGGTGCTCGGCGCAGCAAGGCCGATCATCCAGCTTTGCCACTGACCCCGGCTGAACTTGCGGCAACGGCTACCGCCTGCCTCCGCGCTGGAGCGGCAGCCATTCATGTCCATGTCCGGGATCGTCATAATCGCCATACTCTGGATCCCGATGCCTATCGTGCCGCGATGACTGCCATTCGCCAGGCGGTCGGCAAGCAACTGATTATTCAGGTGACTACCGAATCGGTCGATTTGTTCAGCCCTGAAGAACAGATGGCAGCCATGCGTGCACTCAAACCGGAAGCCGTCTCCCTGGCTGTGCGCGAGCTGTGTCCCGATCCCAGTCATGATCGCGAGTTGGGTCGATTTCTGGAATGGTTGGCCAAGGAACGGATTATGCCGCAGTTTATTGTCTATTCATCCGAAGATGTCGTGCAGTTGCGTGAATTATACCAGCGCGGCTTGATTCCCTTTGAACGTCCCTGGCAACTCTTCGTCTTGGGTCGTTATACCACCGGTCAGGTCTCCAAACCGGCGGATGTTCTGTCGTTTTTGCATGTCAGCGATTCCAAATGGCCGTGGGCGGTCTGTGCCTTTGGGGCGAGGGAACACGCTTGCGCTATGGCCGCTGCCAGTTTGGACGGTCATGTGCGGGTGGGCTTTGAAAATAATCTGCATTTAGCCGACGGACGAACCGCACCGGACAATGCGGCATTAGTCGCGCAGCTTGCGGCTGGGGCTGAACATTTAGGCCGTCCGCTGGCCGATGCCCATAGCGCCAGGGAATGGTTACACGGTCAGGGCGATTAACTGTCGAGTACCGTGACCTGTACCGGTACGACACCTCTGCGTAGCATTTGCAATTGACGGGCGGCTGATTTGCTAAGATCGATCACCCGACCGCGCACAAAGGGGCCACGATCATTGATGGTGACGACCACTGACTGACCGGTATCCCGGCGGGTGACCCGCACCCGTGTCCCGCAGGGCAAGCGCTTGTGTGCCGCGGTCAACCGCGATTGATCAAAACGCTGTCCACAAGCCGTAGTACGACCATGGAATTTATCGTGATAAAAACTGGCATAGCCGCGCTCGGCCATAGCCAGCGAACTTTTGCCCAGACCACAGGCAAGCAGTAGCAGACCAGCAATGATTTTTTTCATGGATGCCTGGTATAGGGAAAATGAAGTCTTTAAGAGAATAAACGCTCTATTCAAGGAGTTCAAGTTTTGATTTATCTCCTCCGAAACCGATACATTGCTGTAGCCGCAGCAAATTCCAGATCTTCCTCCGCCCGCTCCCCGGTGAATGCCTTACGGAAGAACCGGGTAACGGCGGCGTTGGCGCTTTTGACCGGATCACCCTCAAAATAGGCATGTGATTTACCCACCGATGGAGCGTTGGTGAAGTCGATATACAGTGCCTGCTGCGCTTCAAGGTTGTGGCGGGTGTGACCGAGGCGAGCGAGTTGAGCTTCCCCGAGCTTCATCCTGGACACGCCGAGTGCCGAGTCGTTCTCGTTGATGGTTATGTACACCGTCTTGTGGCACAGGATTTTGTCCACCCACAGAGCATGGTCAAGATTGTTGGTATCGGCAGCGACCAGCACTACGTTGTCGAAGGTGAGCTGGTTGCCCTCGTTGGCGGTCGACAGCAGCATGTGTTTGTAGAGGTAGTTGCCCATGCTGTGCAGCATCAGGTTGACGGTGAATGGACAGCCCTCGGCGATCAGATCAGCGAAATGCTGGTCGCGACGTTCGACATCGTCCGGGAATTGCTGTTGTGCGGCCTGCCAGGATTGCTCCATCAGATCCTGATTGAACTGGGTTAGGTACTTGTGGATGCGCATCAGCACCCGTTCGAAAGCACCAGTTGAGGCGCGGGCGTCGCGCTTGTCACTTTTATAGTCGAGTGTGCCACGCAACCCACCGCCGCGGGCCGGCCAGGAAAAGGCCAACACTTCGACGTTGTAGCGTTGTTGCAGCCGCTCGGCCCGATCCAGCACCGCCTTGATGTCGTTGTTGTAGCCGTGGACGAAGACCAGCAGGTGTTTCTTGTCCTGACGAACCCGCTCCAGCAGTTTGGCGGCGACGTAGCGGCTGGCATAGACGGTGCCTTCGGCAGGCAGGCCGATCTCGGTCTTCATCTCCGAGGTCAGCTCATCGGGCAGAATATTGATTTCCCAGCTGCGGCCTCGCTTGGTGGCTTCCACCAGACGTAGCTCGTTCGGACCTTGCTCGCTCGGGGTGCCACCCAGGCGGGCGATCCCTTTAGCGTTTTTATCAAGACTGCGGTTGGTGACTAAGTACATGAGTTGTTCTCCTTTTGATCTATATTATTATAGTCAAG
>SKOM01000273.1 GCA_007120095.1 Candidatus Competibacteraceae bacterium
AGATTCACCCGATAGCTTTTTTCTAAATCGGTGGTGGCAAACAAATGATCCATCAGCCGTTGCGCGTCTACCCGATTAGAGCGCGGGCCGATAACGAGTCGCACCGGATTTTCGTGGTCTGACTCATCGCGCAGATCATCGACCATCGGTAATTTCTTGGCCTGCATCTGGGCGGCGATTTGTTCCATAATCCGTGAGCTGGACACTTGGTAAGGCAGTTCACTGATGACGATTTCGCCGTTATCACGTTCATAGCGGGCGCGCAGACGCAGACTGCCGTTGCCGCTGCGGTAGAGTTTGTGCAGCTCCTCACGGCCAGTAATTAACTCGGCCCCTCCTGGATAATCGGGACCGTGAATATGTTGGCACAACGTGGCGATATCGCTGTCAGGCGCATCGAGCAGCGTTATGCACGCGGCGATGACTTCGTTCAGATTATGCGGCGGGATGTCGGTGGCCATGCCTACGGCAATGCCCATCGCCCCATTGAGCAGAATTTGCGGCACCCGCGCCGGTAAGCGTACCGGCTCTTGTAATGTACCGTCAAAATTGGGCACCCAGTCACTGGTGCCTTGATCCAGCTCGGCCAGCAGCAGCCGGGCAAAGGGGGTCAGCCGCGCCTCGGTGTAGCGCATGGCGGCAAACGATTTCGGATCGTCAATCGAGCCCCAATTGCCCTGACCGTCCACCAGTGGATAACGATAGGAAAACGACTGCGCCATCAGCACCATCGCTTCATAACAGGCCGAATCACCGTGGGGGTGGTATTTACCCAGGACATCGCCAACGGTACGCGCTGATTTTTTATGCTTGGCGGCTGCTGATAAGCCCAGCTCCGACATGGCGTAGACGATGCGCCGTTGCACCGGTTTGAGACCGTCGCCAAGGTGGGGCAAGGCGCGGTCCAGGATGACGTACATGGCATAATCCAAATACGCCTTTTCGGCAAATAAATCGAGCGCAAAGCGCTCGATGCCGTCGCTAGGCAGCAGTGTTTCAGACATGGAGATAGGGCATTATTCGGCGTGTTCTAGGCCGTAGTAACTGAAGCGATTTTTCATCGACATGGGAGTGGATACAATGTGGCCGCCACGCATATCATCCGGCACCGGGTGGGTCTGTGGATTCACTAAGTGCGGTTTGTTTTGCACCAGCAGGGTTTCGGAGACCAGGGTGCAGCCGCCAGCAGCGAGCACCAAACCAGCGCAGGTTATTATCAACAGCGGTTTGCGAAGCATGAGCACATTCCTCATTGAGTGGACACAGGATCATCGACTGTCACCAGCCATGGGCAAACAACAACAGAGCATTTATCTTATCATTCATTGCTGATTTGCAAATCTTTGCCACAAGGGTAACAACAGCGGCGCAGGCGGAATAGAGCAGATAACCGTAATTAAATAATGTGCCGATGGAATACGAATATATTTACCACTATCCATGGTATCCGCACAGACAGGGTATTCCAAAATGTTGGAAAAAACTTGACAATACACGGTTACACATCATTTTCCCACGGGCTGTAAACTATTTTACGGAGTATTGTTTGGAATGACCGGGAAAACCCTTTACGAAAAACTCTGGGATGCGCATGTGGTGCGCGCCGATGCCGATGGCACTGCGCTGATATACATTGACCGGCATCTGGTTCATGAGGTGACGTCACCGCAGGCATTCGAGGGCTTGAAACTGGCGGGGCGGCAACCGTGGCGGGCAAGTTCCATTCTCGCTGTGGCCGATCATAATGTGCCCACTACAGACCGCTCGCAGGGCATTGCCGATCCGGTGTCGCGTTTACAAGTCGAAACCCTCGACACCAATGCCCGCGATTATCATCTGACCTACTTTAATATGAATGACCGCCGTCAGGGCATTGTCCATGTGATTGGCTCTGAGCAGGGAGCTACCCTGCCGGGCATGACCGTAGTCTGCGGTGACTCCCACACCTCGACGCATGGGGCATTTGCTACTTTGGCGATGGGTATTGGCACCTCCGAAGTGGAGCATGTGCTGGCCACTCAATGTCTGCTGACTCGACAGATGAAAACGCTGCAAGTGCGTGTTGAGGGTCAGGTCGGTCCAGGGGTAACGGCCAAAGACATTATGCTGGCGATTATCGGTGAAATCGGCACAGTCGGGGGTACCGGTTATGCGATTGAATTTGCCGGTGAGGCGATTCGCGCTTTAAGCATGGAAGGGCGGATGACCATCTGCAATATGAGCATCGAGGCCGGGGCGCGTTGCGGTATGGTAGCGGTCGATGACACCACCATTGAGTATCTGCGCGGTCGGCCGTATGCGCCTCAGGGCGAGCTGTGGGACTGTGCGGTTGACGCCTGGCGCGAATTGGTCAGCGATGCTGATGCGGTGTTTGATAAAGTCGTGGTGCTGGATGGCACGGCGATTCAACCTCAGGTCAGTTGGGGCACATCACCGGAGATGGTGGTGTCAGTGGGCGGCCGGGTGCCAGACCCGAGTGAGGAAGCCGATCCGGTCAAGGCCGAAGGGATGCAGCGGGCTTTGCAGTATATGGACTTGGTACCGGGGGTGCCGATCAGTGCCATCACTTTGGATCGGATTTTTATCGGTTCATGTACGAATGCACGCATCGAAGACCTGCGGGCCGCCGCTTCAGTAGTTCGCGGGCGCAAAATCGCCCCGACCCTGAAACAAGCCATGGTGGTACCCGGTTCCGGGTTGGTTAAAGTCCAGGCGGAAGCCGAGGGCTTAGACCAGGTATTTATTGAGGCCGGGTTCGAATGGCGCGAGCCGGGTTGTTCCATGTGCTTAGCCATGAATGCTGACCGGCTGCAACCGGGTGAGCGCTGTGCCTCGACCTCAAACCGCAATTTTGAAGGGCGTCAGGGCAGTGGTGGGCGGACTCATCTGGTCAGTCCAGCCATGGCGGCCGCCGCAGCGATTGCCGGTCATTTTGTCGATGTACGGGAGTTTAGTTCATGAAAGCCTTTACCCAACACACCGGTCGGGTTGTGCCCCTGGATCGCGCTAATGTCGATACCGATGCCATTATCCCCAAGCAATTTTTGAAATCGATTAAGCGCACCGGCTTTGGGGTCAATCTATTTGATGATTGGCGTTATCTGGACAAGGGCGAACCGGGTGGGGACAATACCCAGCGGCCTCTGAATCCCGATTTTGTCCTGAACCAGCCGCGCTATGCCGGGGCGAGTATTTTGCTGGCGCGAAAAAATTTCGGCTGTGGCTCTTCGCGGGAACATGCGGTATGGGCGCTGGATGATTACGGCATCCGGGCAGTGATTGCGCCGAGTTTTGCCGATATTTTCCACAATAACAGCTTTAAAAGCGGTTTATTGCCTGTCGAGCTGGATGAAGCCGTGGTGGAGCGCTTATTCCGTGAGGTTGAAACGCAACCGGGTTATCAGCTCAGTATCGATCTGGCTGAGCAGACTATTACGACCCCCAGCGAAACCTTAAACTTTGCTGTGGACAGTTTCCGCAAACACTGCTTACTGAATGGATTGGACGATATCGGCTTGACCTTGCAACACGCCGATGAGATTCGAGCCTATGAACAGCGCCGTTATCAGCAGGCACCGTGGTTATTTGCCGGGGTGGCTGCCAAATGAGCAAAACGATTTTAGTCTTGCCTGGTGATGGTATCGGCCCGGAAATCACCGCCGAAGCGATAAAATTACTTGAAGCCTTGCGCCGTGATCACGGTTTGGCCATCATCTTGGAACAGGGGCTGCTCGGTGGGGCAGCGATTGATGCCACCGGCGAGCCGCTACCGGCTGAAACGCTGGCCAAAGCGCAAGCGGCCGATGCCGTATTGATGGGCGCGGTCGGCGGGCCTAAGTGGGAGGCCATCGAACGCAGCCGCCGTCCGGAGCGGGGGCTGCTGGCTTTGCGCAGCAGCTTGGGTCTGTTTGCCAATTTGCGCCCAGCGCTGTTATATCCCCAGTTGGCTGAGGCGTCCAGTTTGCGCACTGAGATTGTTGCCGGTTTGGATATGCTGATTGTCCGCGAACTGACCGGCGGGATTTATTTCGGTCAGCCGCGCGGTATTGAACACCGTAATGGTCAGCGGGTGGGGTTTAATACCATGGTGTACAGCGAGACCGAAATCGAGCGAATTGTGCGTACTGCCTGTGAACTGGCCATGAAGCGCCAGCGCCGGGTGTGTTCCGTGGACAAAGCCAATGTGCTGGAAGTCTCAGAATTGTGGCGTGAAGTGGCCAATCGGGTGGCGGCAGACTATCCCCAAATTGAGCTGAGCCACCTGTATGTGGACAACGCCGCCATGCAACTGGTCCGTGCGCCCAAGCAATTTGATGTCGTGGTCACGGGCAATTTGTTCGGCGATGTGCTTTCCGATTGTGCTGCTATGCTCACCGGTTCGATCGGCATGTTGCCCTCGGCGTCACTGGATGCCCACGGCAAGGGCCTGTACGAACCCATCCACGGTTCAGCGCCGGACATTGCCGGTCAGGGTAAGGCAAATCCGTTGGCTACGCTGCTGTCCGTTGCCATGCTGCTGCGCTATACTTTCGATGACAAGCCATTGGCTGAGCGCGTTGAACGGGCAGTCGGACGGGTGTTGGATCAAGGTTGGCGTACAGCGGATATCCTATCTCCAGGCATGCGTCTGGCTGACACCGTTACCCTAGGTGATGCCGTGATCGCTGCCTTAGCCGATTAACTGATTTAATCAGGAGTTCTAAATTGAGTAAGACGTATGATGTTGCTGTGGTCGGTGCCACAGGTGCGGTGGGTGAAGCCATGTTGGCCATTTTGGCCGAGAGTAAGTTTCCGGTGGGTCAGGTCTATGCTCTGGCCAGCAGCCGTTCTGCAGGCAAATTGGCCGCTTTCGGGGATAAGAATTTAAAAGTACAGAATTTGGCTGAGTTCGATTTCACCAAGGTGCAGATCGGCCTGTTTTCTGCAGGCGCTGCGATTTCTGCCGAATATGCTCCCAAGGCGGCAGCAGCAGGTTGTGTGGTGATTGATAATACCTCGCAGTTCCGCTATGACCCGGATATTCCCCTAGTCGTGCCCGAAGTCAACCCCCATGCCATCGCCCGGTACACCACTCGGGGCATCATTGCCAATCCCAATTGTTCGACCATCCAGATGCTGGTAGCGATTAAGCCGATTTACGATGCGGTGGGTATCGCCCGCATTAATGTCGCAACGTATCAAGCCGTATCGGGCACGGGTAAAGAAGCCATCGAAGAGCTGGCGGTGCAGTCGGCGGCCTTGCTCAACGGCAAACCCATCGAACCTCAGGTGTATCCCAAGCAAATTGCTTTTAATGTTTTGCCTCATATCGATGTGTTTCAAGACAACGGGTATACCAAGGAAGAAATGAAAATGGTCTGGGAAACCCAGAAAATTATGGACGATGACACCATCAAGGTGAATCCGACCGCTGTTCGCGTGCCGGTATTTTATGGCCATAGCGAGGCCGTGCACATTGAAACGCGCGACAAGATCACAGCGGCGACGGCACGCGATATCTTAAGCCGCGCACCCGGTATTGTAGTGCTCGATGAACAGGCTGATGGAGGCTATCCCACCGCAGTGACTGAAGCCGCTGGGCAAAACCCCGTCTATGTGGGGCGGATTCGCGAAGATATTTCCCATCCACGCGGTTTAAACCTGTGGGTGGTGGCCGATAATGTCCGTAAAGGGGCAGCGTTAAACAGTGTCCAGATTGCTGAGCAGCTGATTCGGGATTATCTCTAGGATTTATCTCTAAAGGCGTCATCAGCGTGGCCGTCATAACTTACAATAGAATGATCAAACTTGGGTGACACAGCATGCAGCACAGCGTAGATCATCAGGTCGTACCGCGTACATTGAGGCGTTCCGCAGTATGGGCCGCCATGACACTCTGCTTAGCACTGCCCAGCGGAGCACAAGCACTCGGTGTTGGGCAATTACACGTACGCTCGGCATTGAATCAACCGCTGAGTGCTGAAGTGGAACTGTTGGAGGTCAGACCGGGTGATCTCGACAGTCTGCAAGTACGCATTGCCACTCAGGCTCTGGGAGGAGTGGAGCCATCCGCTGATATGTTTGATCACCAGATTGAGTCACGGGATGGGCGGCATATTCTGCGTTTAACTTCGTTACGGCCGATTCGCGAACCCTTGCTGAATTTTCTGATTGAGTTGAACTGGGATCGGGGACGGTTACTCCGTGAAGTGGCCATATTTCTTGATCCGCCGACTGCCCCCACCCGTCCGGCCACCCAGGTGGCTGCTGCACCGCCAGCGCCGATGCGTCAAGCTGCACCACAGCGGCCTGCTGAACCCTCTCCATCGCCACCGGCAACAGTGGCTATCAACATCGAAGATGGCTTTGCTTATGGTCCGGTACAACGTGGAGAGACCCTTTGGACTATTGCCCAGCGCACTCGCCCGAGTGCAAATGTGGCGATGCAGCAGATGATGCAGGCGATTTTTCAAGCCAATCCGCGCGCCTTTATGCGTTCGGATATGGATGCCCTGATGGCCGGTGTGACCTTGCAAATACCGGCGGTTGATGGGCAAACTCCACGAGTTGCTACTCCTCCTACACCGGTACCACGGACAACACCTCCAGCACCGGAGCCTGTACTGCGGCCTGAGCCTGAAGTGCAGCTGCAACCCGAGCCGACACCTGAACCCGCTGTAGAACCGGCACCCAGGGTTGAGCCTGAACCGACGGTGTCTGCGGATGAGGTGCAAATCCGTTTAGTCCCACCGTCGGAAGCGGTTGCGACGACACCAGCGGTCTCTGCAGTGCCGAGGTTGCGCCAGGAGGGTGAACCTTTCCGTTTGCAACTCGCTGGATTGGATAGCCTGCGGCAACGGGTGCAGACCTTACAGGAACAGCGGCCGGAATTGTTAATCGCCCAAACGGGGCCAGAGATTGAACCGGGTGCTGTGGCTGAACCGCCTGTCGAGCCGGCCACACCGGCCATTGAACCGGAGGTGACCGCTGCCGAACCCATTGAGTCCGATCCACTGGTGCTGGCCCCCCCTGATATAGTTGATACGACGCCTACCGTGACGACGGAGATGTTGGAGCCTGTACCGTTAGTACAGGAACAGCCGGACGTGACGGTCTCAGAACCAGAACC